>CALBLR010000291.1 GCA_937896015.1 uncultured Prevotellaceae bacterium
TCCCTGCTGCTTGCCGGCTGTGGCAGGGGCCTTGCTGTTGCTGCAGTAGAATCGCATAGTGCCGCTGTCGGCGCTGATGCCTATGCTTATGAACGACGGCCGCTGGTAGGACACCCCGTGCTTGAAGGCGTTTTCCACAAATGTGATGAGCAGCAGCGGCGGCACGGTGCGGTCGGGCGCGTTCTGCGGCACGTCGAGGCTTATGCTCACCGTGTCGGGGTAGCGCAGCCGCATAAGTTTCACGTAGTTGGTGATGAATGATGTCTCCACCTTGAGCGGAATCTGCGCCTTGGCTCCGTCATACAGCAGGTAGCGCATCATCTTCGACAGCTCCACGATGGTGCTTTTGGCGCGCTCGGGATTGATGTCGACAAGTGCGTGGATATTGTTGAGCGTGTTCATGAAAAAGTGCGGACTAATCTGGTATTTCAAGTATTCCAGCTCTTGCGCCATGTTTTCCTTTTGCAGCTTTTCAAGGCGCTTGCGGTCGCTTGAGGCCTTGAACATTGCCTTCACCCCCAGATTTACGCCCATCAGCAGCAGCAATGTGGAAATCATCACCATGTCGTGGCTGTCGAAAGGCGGTTCGTTGTCGTCGGGAGGCGGCATCATGTAGCCCATGTGCGCTGGCATGGCATGGCGCGGAGCCGGCTCGACCATTTCTATGCGGTGGTGCTTGCGTGGCTTCGGCTTGTGGGGCATCATGTTCTGGCCGGCAAAGAACACCGCCACCAGGCACAGCACAGCCAGTGTGTAGGCCTTCCAGTTGCGGCGGTAGATGAGCAGCGGCGCAATGGCATAGTTGTGCACGGCAAAGGCTACCATGAACCCTCCAAGCGCCTCCCAAATGGGTGTCACCCACCGCCATTCAAACGTTTCGGGCGTGAGCTGTGAGTAGGTCCACATGGTGAGCATCGGCGCAAGAAACGCCGTAACCCATGCGCCCAGATATATCAGTTGCTCATATTTGTTGTATTGGCTTGATTGCATGTCGCTAATTATAATCGGACGATACCTGTGTGCAAAAATAGCACATTGCCAGCCAATGGCCAAATGAAACAGTTCGAGCCCGTCCTAAATTCAAGTGAAACCGCCAAATCACTCCCACCAATCCACTGCCGTTGCCCCTATATTCGATTAATATCACATTTCGGATAAGGTTGGCTGCATCTCGGCAATGCAAGGAAAAAGAGCGAGACTCTTTTTTGCCATTGCTCTCGATTTGCGCTACCTTTGCACACAAAAAAAGGAGACAAGAGAAATGAAGCAGTATCTCGATTTGTTGCGCTATGTTATGGAGCACGGCACCGTGCGCCACGACCGCACGGGCACCGGCACCAAGAGTGTGTTTGGCTACCAGATGCGTTGCAATCTGGCCGACGGATTCCCTTTGCTCACCACTAAAAAGGTGCACCTGAAGTCAATCATCTACGAACTTCTGTGGTTCTTGAAGGGCGACACCAATGTGCACTACCTGCAAGAGCACGGTGTGCGCATTTGGAATGAGTGGGCCGACGCCAACGGCGAGCTCGGCCCCGTGTATGGTCACCAGTGGCGCTCATGGCCCGACGGCCGTGGAGGCACCATCGACCAAATCAGCAATGTGGTGGAGCAGATAAAGCACAACCCCGACTCCCGCCGCCTGATAGTGAGCGCGTGGAATGTGGCCGATGTGCCCAGCATGAAGCTGCCTCCGTGCCACACGCTGTTTCAGTTTTATGTGGCCAATGGCAAACTGAGCCTGCAGTTGTATCAGCGCAGCGCCGATTTGTTTTTGGGCGTGCCGTTCAACATCGCGTCATATGCGCTGCTGCTTATGATGGTGGCTCACGTCACTGGCCTTGAGCCGGGCGAGTTTGTACACACCATGGGCGATGCCCACATCTACCTTAACCACCTCGACCAGGTGCGTGAGCAGCTGAGCCGTACCCCGCGCCCGCTGCCCACCATGCGCCTCAATCCTGATGTGAAGAGCATATTTGATTATGACTACAGCGACTTCACGCTTGAAGGCTACGACCCTTGGCCGGCCATCAAGGGCGTGGTGAGTGTGTGATGCAGTTGTGAACTGCCAAAATATTCGATGAAATGGAAAGAAAACTATCAGCAATAGTGGCTGTGGCGCGGGGCGGTGCCATAGGTGCGGCAGGCGCGCTGCTGTGCCACCTTCCCGCCGATTTGAAACACTTTAAGGCCTTGACTATGGGCCATACCATAGTGATGGGCCGCAAAACCTTTGAGTCGTTCCCGCACGGGCCGCTGCCAGGCCGCCAAAATGTGGTGGTGACGCGCAACACTGGCTATTGCGCCCCCGAGGGGGTGGCTGTGGTCCACAGTCTTGCCGAGGCCGTTGAGGCTGCCACTATGCCGGGCGAGGTGATGGTGATAGGCGGTGCGCAGATCTACCGTGAGGCCCTGCCCATGGTGGGCACGCTGCACCTCACCCGCATCGAGGCTGAGTTTGAGCAGGCCGACACGTTTTTCCCGGAAATAAATGCCAGTGAGTGGCATATCGACGGCGAAGAAGAGCGCCATGAGGCTGACGGACGTAACCCGTTTGCCTACAGCTTCGTAACCCTGCGCCGCAAGTAGATTGCGCACACCAAATTTACAAGTGCAAATGCATGGAATGCCGAAACTCGTTTTTGCCGTCTGAACAGCCACATAACAGTCGCCTTGAGGGGTTGTTAATAACTTTTTATCCCAAATGCATAAAAAACACGAATTTAAATTTGTAAACTTAAGGGAATAATAGCTAACTTTACGCCATATTATATAACCGCGCATACGCTTGCGCACAAATGTGCGGACGTTAATTGGCATAAAAAGCAACTATTCACCCTTATGGCGACAAATGTTTATCATATCCCAGCACTGCTCGATGAGTGTATGCAAGGGCTTGACATCAAGCCCAATGGCATATATGTCGACGTTACCTTTGGCGGCGGCGGGCACAGCCGTGCCATAATGCAGCGGCTGGGAGCCGGAGGCCACCTATACAGCTTCGACCAGGACATGGGCGCCTGGCAGAACCGCATTGACGACCCTCGGTTTACATTTGTACACAGCAATTTCGCATTTCTGAAGAATTTCATGCGCTACTATGGCGTGCAGGGCATCGACGGCCTGCTGGCCGACCTTGGGGTGTCGTTTCACCACTTCGATGCGGCCGACCGCGGATTCTCGTTCCGCTTCGACGGCGCTCTGGACATGCGCATGAACCGCGACAGCGGCCGCGACGCCGCAGCGGTGATAGCCTCCAGCAGCGAGCAGCAGCTGGCCGACATGCTCTACCTCTACGGCGAACTCAAGCAGTCGCGCCGCATGGCCGCCGCCATAGTCAAGGCCCGCACAGTCAGCCCCATCACCACCACTGCGCGCCTCATCGAGGTGGTGCGCCCGCTGGTGCGTCCCGCTCAGGAGAAAAAAGAGCTGGCGCAGGTGTTCCAGGCCTTGCGCATAGTGGTCAACGACGAGATTGGCACACTAAAGCGCATGCTTGCGCAGGCGCTTGAAATGCTGAATCCCGGCGGGCGGCTGGCGGTGATCACCTACCACTCGCTCGAAGACCGCCTGGTGAAAAACTTCATCCGCAGCGGCAATGTGGAGGGCAAAATAGAAAAAGATTTCTTTGGGCGCGTCAGCACTCCGCTCAAGGCTGTAAACAACCGCGTGATAGTGCCCACCGAGGCTGAGGTCGAGCGCAATCCCAGGGCGCGCAGCGCCAAGCTGCGCATAGCGCAAAAGCTGTGAGCAGCAATAAAACGTGTAATTAAGAAGGCAACAAAAAGACAACTATGGCAAAAGGCAGAAACAAAGCAAACCGAAACGGTGCAAGCAGCATGAAGGGGCTTGCGCTGCTGCGCGAGCTCATGCGCGGCCGCTTGTTCTTGTCGTTTGACTTTTTCCGCCGCTACTGGTTCTATGTGGTGATGGTCACAATCATGGCTCTCGCCTACATCTCGCTGAAATATGACACGCAAAACAAGATGAGCGAGCTGCGACGGCTCAAGGTGGAGCTCAACAACGCCAAAACCGACTGTGTCGACGCCAGCGCGCGCTATAACTCCAAAATACGCGAGAGCCAGATGACCCAGATGCTCGACACAATGCACATCGATTTGGCCGCACCCGAGCAGCCGCCCTACAAGCTATACGACAACTAATCGCCAAAGTCAAATGCCACGCAGAGAAAGTTATGAAAGCAACTAAGAAGAAATTGATATTGGGGCGCTACGCGGTGGTGGTGGGCATAATGCTGCTTATGTCCACAGCGGTGGTCTACAGCCTTGTGCGCAACACGGTGTTTGAGGCCGCGGCGTGGAACGCCAAGGCCGACAGTCTGCTCACCCGCGAGACCCCGGTAATCCCCGACCGCGGCAAGATTTTCAGCGACAACGGCGCCGTGCTGGCCGCCAACCTCAACTACTACGTGCCGCGCATCGACTGGACCGTGCAGAAAATCAAACTCAAGCCCGACACCGTCGACCGCCTGCTGCGGCAGCTGGGCGACAGCCTGGCCACGTTCCAAAGCGGCAAAAGCGCCAAGCAGTGGTACGACGAGCTGAAGCGCGAGGCCACCTCGGCCAAGCCCAAGCGTTCCTACCGCCTGTTTAAGGAACTCACCCATAACGAATACGAGCGCCTAAAGACGTTCCCGTTTCTGAACCTGCCCAAAAGCAAAAACGGATTTTACTACGACGGCACCATGCGCCGAGTGAAGCCATACGGCTCGATGGCGTCGCGCAGTGTGGGCAACATTGGCCCCAACAACCACGGCCGGTCGGGCCTTGAGATGGCTCTCGACAGCCTGCTCTATGGAGTGGAAGGCAGGGCCAAGAGCATACAGCTGAATTCTGGCATGGCCAAGTGGGAGTGTGTGCCCGCCGTCAACGGCTACGATATCACCACAACCATCAACATCGGTCTGCAAGACATTGTGGAAAACGAACTCTATGACATGTGCCGCGAGACCGACGCCCGCTGGGGCACTGCCGTGCTAATGGAGACGGCCACCGGCGAAATCAAGGCCATCTCCAACCTGGAGTGGAACAGC
>CALBLR010000292.1 GCA_937896015.1 uncultured Prevotellaceae bacterium
AATTATTTATATATAATTAATTGATTAATAGTAAATTGCGATGGATATGGCATGCTACCCGCCCCTACAGTTTTCGGCACTGTTTGGCCATTTACAACAATAAAAAACTTGTAGCCGTTTGCCTCCTCCAGGAAAATTGTCTCCAATTGTCTCTGTTGTCGTTAAAATCAGCTGCATCGGCATACCGCGCTCCCATAGTAATAAGCCGTGGATTTGCTTGCGAAAAAAGAGGGCGCTTCACTTGAAGCGTCCTCTCGTCTTGTGGCTGAACCGATTTTTCAGTCCTTCTCTTTGTCTTTCTGCTCGCGCGAGCGGCGTTCTTTTTTGCTCGACGAGCTGTTGGTGTCTTTTTCCTCTTTGAGGTCGATTTCGTTTTTGTCTTTGTCATACACCTTATATTCAAGGTAGGCAAGGTTTTGGTCGGGCAGAATCTTGAATTTCCGGCCAAAAGCCCTCCGCCAGCGATAGTATTCGCTGAACAGACCTTTTTTGATGTAGGCATCGACGTAGGGATGGACATACATAATAAAGTTGCTCACTCCCAGTGAGTTCACCAGATAGTCGATTTTGTCTTTCAACTTGTCGGTGAAAAGCAGTGATGGCTGTATCTCGCCCTTGCCGCCACACGACGGGCAGGTCTCGGCCGTGACTATGTCGAGGGCTGGGCGCACGCGCTGGCGTGTGATTTGCATAAGTCCGAACTTGCTAAGGGGCAGAATGTTGTGGCGGGCGCGGTCTTTCTGCATCACCTCGCGCATGTGCTCATACAGTTTTTGCCTGTGTTCGGCCTTGGCCATGTCGATGTAGTCGATCACAATGATGCCGCCCATGTCGCGCAGCCTCAGCTGCCGCGCTATCTCGTCGGCCGCCAGCAGGTTCACGTCGAGCGCGTTGCTCTCCTGGTCGGTGGAGTTTTTTGAGCGGTTTCCCGAGTTCACGTCAATCACGTGAAGCGCCTCGGTGCTTTCAATTATTATGTATGCACCCGACTTGAATGATACCGTTTTGCCAAACGACGACTTTATCTGCTTGGTTACGTTGAACTTGTCGAATATCGGTGTGTCGTCGGAATAAAGCTTTACGATTTCACTGCGATCGGGGGCTATAAGGCTCACATAGTGGTGAATCTGGTCGAAGATTTCAGCGTCATTCACATGAATGCTCTCAAAGTCGGGGCTGAAGATGTCGCGAATCAGGCTCACCGCGCGGCTCTCCTCCTCATACACGAGCGAGGGCGGGGTGGAGTACTGCATCTTGTCGATGGCGTCTTCCCAGCTCTTGACCAGCACCTTTAGCTCTGAATTCAGTTCGGCGGCGCGCTTGTTTTCGGCCGATGTGCGTATTATCACGCCAAAGTTCTTCGGTTTGATGCTCTCAATCAGCCGGCGCAGGCGCTGCCTTTCGTCGGCGTTTTTGATCTTCTGCGACACAGAGATCTTGTTGTTAAACGGAATGAGCACCAAAAAGCGGCCGGTGAAAGTGATTTCGGTGGTCAGCCTCGGGCCTTTTGTGGATATGGGCTCCTTGGCTATCTGCACTATCAGTTCCTGGCCTGCGGTAAGCACGTCGGTCACCGAGCCGTGCTTGTCGATGTCGGGCAGCAGTTTCATTTTCGATATGCTCACCGACTTCTTGCCGTGATTGTCGCGCGCCATCTTGATGAACTTGGAATATGAGCTGAACTGCGAACCTAAATCAAGGTAGTGCAGAAACGCGTCCTTCTCATAGCCTACATTCACAAATGCGGCATTGAGCCCGGGCATCAGTTTCTTGACCTTGGCAAGATAGAGGTTGCCGACGGCATACGAGGCGTCGCGCGACTCTTTTTGCAGCGACACCAACCTCCCGTCCTCAAGCAGGGCGGTGGAGATGTCGGTGGGTTTTACGTCAACTATTAATTCGCTTCTCATCGCAGAAGGGTGTGTACATAAATGCTTGTTGTAAAAAATACTTTTTCAAGACCCCCGCGCTGCCTGGGGCGGAGCGGGGTGGGGGCGTTTCAAAAACACAAAGAACAAACTTATGAATACCGTGGCTTAGATAAAGCTGCTTTTTCATCAGTTTGTTCTTAGCGTATGACTTAAATAGAAAGATTATTTCTTAGATTTATGTCTATTCTTTCTAAGTCTCTTTTTGCGCTTGTGCGTGGCCATCTTGTGGCCTTTTCTTTTCTTACCGCTGGGCATAGTTACTTAGTTTAAAATTATTATAAAAAATGAATGAATTGTTTTGCTCTTGTTGTTATTGCTTGGGCCAATGCCTTGCGCAGCCGTCGGCGGCTGCTGGCTATATTAGTCCTTCACCTGCTCCATGAACACCTTTGCGGGCTTGAACGCCGGAATCTTGTGCTCGGGAATGGTGATTTGAGTGTTCTTTGAAATGTTGCGGGCAGTCTTCTCTGAACGTACCTTTACGATAAAGCTGCCAAAACCTCTCAGATACACATTCTCGCCCTCAGCAAGTGATGCTTTGACGCTCTCCATAAACTTTTCCAGAGTTTCCAAAACTGTGGCCTTGTCAATGCCAGTTGATTTCGAAATTTCGCTTACAATGTCTGCCTTAGTCATTTTATATCAAAATTTTAAAATTTATTAAATTCAACTCTTGCGCTTTTGGTGCGCCTTGCCGCGTGGCTCATATAGCCGTGCCGGCTGCGCAGATTCTCTCTTGCGGACCTCAGCACTGTGCGGTTTAGCTAAAAGCAGTGCAAATATCGCACTTTTTTTTGAATTAAGTGCTATTATTCAGCATTTTTCTTGTTGGCATGGCAAAAATCGTTGGGTGCGCTGTGCGTTTCTCATTATATAAAAAGACGTCGGGCCTCTCGATGGGCCGAAAATACTATTCTTTAACGTTTTGTGTGCCTGCCAGACTTGCCATTGCCGCAGGATTGCACTACTTTTGTGCGTTATGACTGAATCAAATCACAGCAACACGCCCACGGCCGCCGTGCTCGAGGGCATCACCACAGTGCTTATCGACCTCGACGACACCATTTGGTGGTTCACGGAAAACAGCAAGGTGGCCTTTGGCCGCACATGCGACGCCTTTAGCGTCGACCAATTCTGTAGCCGCGACGAATTCCGCCGCGTGTATCTGGCTAAAAACCTTGAGTTGTGGAGGTTGTACCATCACGGCCACATAGGCCGCGACCACCTGATGAATGAGCGCTTCCGCTACACTCTGCAGCAGTGCGGCTATGGCGGCGACTGCACCGTCATGGCCGGCAAAATGGACGACTACTACTTGACTACGCTCGCCTCGCTCAAACTGCTGGTGCCCGGCTCGCTGCAGCTGCTTGAGCACCTGCGCCGCAAGGGCTACACCGTTTGCGTGGTGAGCAACGGCTTCCGCGGCACGCAGCAGCAAAAGTTGCGCTCGGCTGGCGTCGACGGCTACATCGACCGCATAGTGCTGAGCGATGACTGCGGCATCACCAAGCCGTTCCGCGGCATCTACGACTATGCTTTGCGGCAGTGTGGAGTCACTGCCAGTCAGGCGGTGATGATAGGCGACGACCCCGAGGCCGACATCGAAGGGGCGCATAGTGCAGGCTTGCGCACGGTGTACTACAACTGCCGCGGAGTGGACCCAAAAGCCGGTACGGCCACATTCACCGTCGCCCACATGGCCGACGTGATTCCTCTCCTGTGATTCGAGCAGGCCGATTTGCCATTGCGCTCGGTTTGCACTAATTTTTAATAAATCAGGCTGCACCTCGGCAATGGTCAAAAGAAACGAGCAAGCTCTTTTTTTGCCATTGCGCTCGGTTTGCACTAATTTTTAATAAATCAGGCTGCACCTCGG
>CALBLR010000293.1 GCA_937896015.1 uncultured Prevotellaceae bacterium
GCCTGTTTAACCGCATGGCCGAGCACATGGCCACCCTCATCCACAACCCCGAGAACGGCGCCATATCCACCATGCGCGCACTGGAGTCGAAAGATACAGGCTTCATATTCAAGGGTGTTGAAAACCAGGTGAAGGCATCGACCACGCTCAAGAGCCGCGAGGTGTTCATCAAGCTTTGCAACGACACCATGCGCCTCATGAAAAAGGAAATGGCCAAATGACGATGACGGGCAAAATAAAAAATCTGCTGTTCGACCTGGGCGGCGTGGTGATAAGCATCGAGCGCGAGCAGTGCGTGTCGCGGCTCAAGCAGCTGGGCATGCGCGATGCCGACGACATGATTGGCCTCTATGCGCAGACGAGCGCGTTTGGCAGCCTCGAAAGCGGCGCCATCAGCGCCGGCGAGTTCCACAACGAAATGCGCCGCCACTTCAGCCACCCCGTGACCGATGAGGAGATCGACGGTGCGCTAAACGCATTCATCACCGGACTGCCCGTGCAGCGGCTGCAAGCCCTGCGCGAGCTGCGCAAGCGCTATGGAGTGTATGTGCTGTCGAACACCAACCCCATAATGTTTCACAGCCGCATAGCGCAGCTGTTTCGCGCCGAGGGGCTGGAAATGGCCGATTACTTCGATGGAATCACCACTTCGTTTGAAGCCAAAGCCTGCAAGCCCGACAAGAAAATATTCGATTACGCCGTGGCCACAATGGGCATAAAGCCCCAAGAAACCATGTTTTTCGACGACGGGCAAGCCAATGTGGACGCAGCCCGCGCTCTCGGCTTCAATGCCGAGCTGGTGGAGGCCGGCACCGAGTTTATGCAAACCATCAGCCAATTAGGACTATGACGCAAATCATTGAGCATGGAGGCACACTGCCCGGCAGCGTAAGGCTGGCAGCCACCATAGGCATGTTCGACGGCGTGCACCGCGGCCATGCCACACTGCTTAAAGCGCTCAAGGCCGAAGCCGAAAAGGCCGGCCTTAAAACGGCAGTGGTCACCTTTCGCAAGCATCCGCAGAACGTGCTTGGCAAAAGCGGCGAGCCGCTCAAACTGATTATGCCTCTGAGCAAAAGAATCGATGAAATCGGCCGTTTGGGCATCGACTACGTGATACTGCTCGACTTCACTGTGCAACTTTCGCGCTACGGCTCCACGGAATTTATGCAATTGCTGCACGACTCATTTGGGGTGCAGATGCTGATGGTGGGCTACAACCACCACTTCGGGCACAACCGCAGCGAGACGTTTGCCGACTACACCGCCAACGGCCAGCGCGTGGGTGTGCAAGTGCTAAAAGCCCCGGAATATCTCGGCAAATACGCGCCAGTGAGCTCATCGATAATCCGCCGCCTCATTGCCAGCGGCAAGGTGGACGACGCCACACGCTGCCTGGGCCGCCCCTACACTGTGAGCGGGACCGTGGTGCACGGGTTCCGCAACGGCCACAAAATAGGCTTCCCCACCGCCAACCTCGGCGGCATCGACCCAGATGTGATTCTGCCGCACAACGGCGCCTATGCGGTGCGCGTGAGGGTGCTGGGCAAGACATGGCAGGGCATGGTGAATGTGGGCGTGCGCCCCACCCTGGCCAACGGCCCTCAGCTGAGCGTGGAGGCCAACATATTTGACTTCGACGCCGACATCTACGGCGAATCGATTGAGGTGGAGTTCGTGCGGTTTCTG
>CALBLR010000294.1 GCA_937896015.1 uncultured Prevotellaceae bacterium
GGAAACACGCTGCGGCCATTCAGGAAGCTAAGTCCGCAGATAAAGTTGATATACACTTTTTTCGGATTCATCGTCTTCACCAGGTCGTAGGCGGCAAGCATTGTGCCGCCGGTGGCCAGCAGGTCGTCGTGCAGCAGCACTACATCATCGCTGGTGATGGCGTCCTTGTGAATCTCGATGGTGTCGGTGCCATACTCCTTGGTGTAGGTTTTCTTAATTGTGATTGCAGGCAACTTGCCTGGTTTGCGAAGCGGCACAAATCCGGCGCCGAGCTCCTTGGCAAGCACTGCACCGCCTATGAAGCCGCGGGCCTCAATGCCCACCACCTTGGTGATGCCTTTACCGCGATACATCTCCACCAGGGCGTCGCTCATCAGGGCAAACGCCTTGGGGTCTTTAAACAGTGTGGTAAGGTCCTTAAATTGGATTCCCTTTGCCGGAAAATCGGGCACATTGCGCACCACGCTTTTCAGAAATTCAAGATCTTCTTTTTTCATATCGATATTTTGTTTTCAGTATTGTTCCACGTGAAACATTTTGCCGCTATCTTCCTAACAGCAAAAGCAGTATATTAATGTCGCTTGGCGAAATTCCCGGTATTCTCGACGCCTGCCCAATGGTTTCAGGGTCGATTTTATCGAGTTTTTGGCGTGCTTCTGTTGAAATCTGATGTATGGAAGCATAGTCGAATTTACCGCGTATTTTCACCTTCTCAAGCCTTCCAATCTTGGCCGCTATTTGCTCCTCACGCTCAATATATCCGTGATACTTTATGCGGATTTCGGCGGCCTCAACAATCTCGTCGCGACGCCACACATCGGTTTTTTCGAGCTCTTCGGCAAGCGCCGGAATGGCCTTTGCAAGCATTTTCACACCCAGCTGCGGGCGCAAAATCAGGTCGAAAAGTTTGCTTCCCTGCTTCAAAAGCGGCAGCCCAAGGCGCTCAAAATATGGATTAATCAGTGCCGATTTCACCGAGAATTCCTTAGCAAATTGCACCAACTTTTCGATTGATTCGCGCTTCTTCACCATCAAATCATAGCGGTGATCGGAGGCAAGACCCACAGCATGCGAGCGGCCAGTGAGGCGTAAATCGGCATCGTCTTGGCGCAAAAGTATGCGGTGTTCGGCACGCGAAGTAAACATTCTGTAAGGTTCATCGACGCCTTTTGTAACCAAATCATCGATTAAAACGCCTATGTATGCCTCGTCTCGGCCAAGCACAAAAGGCTCGCCGCCCACGGCATTTTGGTGGGCATTCATGCCTGCTATCAGACCCTGCCCCGCCGCCTCCTCATAGCCAGTGGTGCCGTTCACCTGGCCGGCGAAGAAGAGGTTTTTCACCAATTTCGTCTCCAAATTATGCTTCAATTGCGTTGGATCGAAATAGTCGTATTCTATTGCGTAGCCGGGACGATAGGCCTGAACGTGCTCAAAAGCGGGTATTTTTTCAAGGGCTTTGAACTGCACATCCCACGGCATCGACGATGAAAATCCGTTCAAATACATCTCGTTGGTGTCTTCGCCTTCGGGTTCGATAAACAGCTGATGCTGCTCTTTGTCGGGAAAAGTTTGTCTCAATGCTGGGGCAGTAGCGGGGGCCAATGCTGGTGATTTGTCCGTTGAAAAGGGGCGAATCGGGCAAGCCTTCACGCAAGATTTTATGCACCTCGGGGTTAGTATAGACTATCCAGCACGGCCGCTGCCTAAGCGTTCTTTGCACCTCGGGAAGGAACGAAAAGTGATGAAAATCGGTGTCGCCATTCTGGATTTCGGCCTTGGAAAAGTCGATGGAACGGGCGTCGAGACGCACCGGTGTACCCGTCTTCATGCGGCCAACGGCGAAGCCCATAGAGCGCAATTGTTCGGTGATTCCGTGTGAAGCGGGCTCAGAAACGCGGCCGCCTTCAAGCTTCACACGGCCCACATGCATAAGGCCGTTTAGGAATGTGCCGGCTGTTAAAACCACCGATTTTGCCGTGAATTTTGTACCAAAAGCGGTGGTCACACCAGTCACAAAACCTTCGGTGAAATGGAGTTTTTCCACCACATCTTGCCACAGACTCAGGTTTGGTGTAGAGTCAATCACCTTGCGCCACTCGGCTATGAAGCGAGTGCGGTCGGCCTGTGCGCGCGGGCTCCACATGGCAGGGCCTTTGCTGCGGTTAAGCATGCGAAACTGGATTGAGGCTCGGTCGGTGACTATGCCCATCTGCCCGCCAAGGGCGTCAATTTCGCGCACTATCTGCCCCTTTGCAATGCCGCCGACGGCGGGATTGCAACTCATCTGTGCTATTTTGTTCATGTCCATTGTGATGAGCAGCGTGCGCGAACCCATATTAGCTGCGGCACAGGCTGCC
>CALBLR010000295.1 GCA_937896015.1 uncultured Prevotellaceae bacterium
AGGTGTAGTAGCGGTTGGTTTTGCGCAGATAGCTCACTATGGTGGCTGCGCTGAAGGTGCTGAGTATGCGTTCGGGAAAATACTCTTCGTTGAGATACACGTTGAGTATGGTGGCGAAAAACGCGGCGTCGAGGTGCAGCTCGCCGCACACGTCGCTTATGCGCTTGTCGCCCACGCCCAGCTTTATGCCGAAGCGGTTGAACACCGTCACTATCGACGGGTCGCGGTCCACTATGTGGCACAGGCGTGTGCCGTTGTCAACTAATGCCATGATATGTGGTGTTGTGGTTTATTATGACTTGTTGTGGTGTGTGAACGATTCTCTGAATGCTATGTGCTGCGCGGTGACTGCGCCGCACAGCATGGCGTCGTGCTTGTCGGTGGGCACTTCGTCGACCCACTGGCAGTCGAATGCCACGCCTATGGTGAATGCGCGGCACCGGGCCAGCAGCCTGTCGTAGTAGCCGCGGCCGCGCCCAAGGCGCTGGCAGTGCTGGTCGAGCGCCACGGCGGGCACTATCATCAGGTCGATGCCGGCCGGGTCGGCTGCTGGCCCGTCGGGTTCGGCTATGCCGAAGGCTCCCGTGCGCATGTGGCCGTCGCGGTAGGGCACCACCTCTATATCGTCGCCAGCCACGCGGGGCAGGTATATGGTTTTGCCCTCCATCTGGCTCCACCGCCCGATTGCGGCTGCGGTGGGCAGCTCGTCGGGCAGCGAGCTGTAGAGCATTATGCGCTGCGAGGCTTTGAACGAGTGCAGCTGCTCCAGTGTGCCAAACACGGCCGCCGCCTCGCGTTCCTTTTGCCCGGCAGTGAGTTGCCGCTTCAGTGCCCTGATGGCGCTGCGCATGTCTTGCTTTGTGACTTTCATGTCAATGTGTGATTTTTTTTGTCAGTTTGTAATGGGGAATGCTGCCTTGTGCTTGTCAAACGCCTTCAGGGCCATCTCCACCACCTTGTCGGTGCGGTTAACGATGGGGTAGTAGGCGTTTGAGCCGAAGGCGTCGCGGGCAATGATGGCCTTGATTTGCGTGGTCAGCAGGTCGCGCGACATGTCGATGTAGTACCAGCGGGCCGGAATGCCGTTTTGCGCGGCATAGTCCACAAAGTCGTTGAGCAGGGCCTCGTTGCCGGGCAGCGTGCGCAGGAATTGCTTGTAGTCCTTCATTTGGCGCAGCGCGCCGCGGTTGGCGTCGGCGTAGTGGAACGCATACTGCTGCAGCATGCCGGCGTTGATCACCGCCACGTAGTACGACGAGATGCCCGACGTGTCGCGCGGCACGAATATGTCGGGAATGATGCCGCCGCCGCCATACACCTTGCGGCCGTGGGCGGTGTCGAATATCTTCGACTTGTCGATTTTTATGCTGTCGCGGCTAAACAGCTCGCCGTTGCTGTAGCGGTCGAACACCTCGTGCTCGTAGGCCTCTTCGCCCTCTTTGTAGGGCTTCTGTATGCAGCGGCCCGAGGGGGTATAGTAGCGCGCAATGGTCATTCTTATGGCGCTGCTGTCGGGCAGCATAAACTGCTTTTGCACCAGCCCCTTGCCAAACGAGCGGTTGCCTATTATCAGGCCGCGGTCGTTGTCTTGGA
>CALBLR010000296.1 GCA_937896015.1 uncultured Prevotellaceae bacterium
ATGGAGCGCAAGGACAACTCGCTGAAGTTCACCCCCATTGCGCTCGACGAGGCCAACAACGAAGTGTGCCAGCCTCCACGCTACATTCCCATCGAGGACGTGTCCGAACTCTATGCCTTCGGCAGCCTGCGCGCCAACAGCGCTCTCTACAACTTCCTGGGACAGAAAGGGGTGCCGGTGCACTTCTTTGACTACTACGAGAACTACACCGGCAGCTTCATGCCGCGCGACGGCCTGCTCTCGGGCCGCGCTTTGCTGGCTCAGGCCGCAGCTTGCCAAAACAAGCGCAAGCGGGTGGCGCTGGCCCGGAAGTTCATTCAAGGTGCGGCTTGGAACATGGTGATGAACCTGAGCTACTACAACCGTCGCGGCAAAGACCTGCAAGCTACCGCCGACACCATCAGGCAGTTGGCCCGAGGCCTTGACCAGACCGGGGCGGTAGACGAGATCATGGGCATTGAGGGAAACATCCGTCAGGCCTACTACTCGGCCTTCAACGTAATACTTGATGACTACGACATGGGCCAGCGCACAAAGCAGCCGCCCGAAAACGAGGTGAACGCTCTCATTTCGTTCGGCAACATGATGTGCTACGCCGAGACGCTGCGGGCAGTGCACCAGACGCAGCTCAACCCCACCATCAGCTTCCTGCACACCCCCGGCGAGCGGCGCTACTCGCTGTGCCTCGACATATCCGAGATATTCAAGCCCATAATCGTTGACCGCGTCATCTTTAAAGTCCTCAACAAGCACGCGCTCAACTCCGCGCATTTCAGCAAGAGTCTCAACCGGTGCCTGCTCAACGAAAAAGGCAAGAAAATCTTCGTCAAGGCCATGGAAGACCGCTACAACGAAACCTTCCGCCACCGCTCGCTGGGCCGCAACGTGAGCTACCGCCATCTGATAAAGCTCGAGTGCTACAAACTGCTGAAAGATGTGCTGGGCATCGAGGAATACAAACCCTTTAAAATGTATTGGTAATGTATGTGATTGTGGTATACGACGTAGGCGTGAAGCGCGTGGGCAAAATGCTCAAGCTGTGCCGCCAGTATCTGTGCTGGATACAGAATTCAGTGTTCGAGGGCGAACTTTCGGAAGCCAAGCTGCGCGAACTCAAAATCAAGATGAAGAGCATCATCGATGAGGCCGACGACAGCGTGATAGTGCTCACCAGCAAAATGGGCATCCATATGGACAAGCAAATCCTTGGAAAGGAACGCATGTCGACCGACAACTTCCTGTAGCGCCCGGCCACGGGCCAAGCGTTAATCAGCACTTCGACAGTGCTTGCGCTCCAATTGTCTGAGTTGTCGAAGTGCCAGTAGCCGGCCTTGAAAAGCTCTGACGTTTGGTGCAAAAACGCTCTTTGACATGCTGAAACGCTTAATGGCAAAGGGGTTGTCGCAAGTAGGGGAAAAACATATTTTCTCACATCGACATATTTTCACGCATTTTTTTTGTATCTTTGCTCACGTAACCCCGTGGCCGCCAAGCCAATCCCTTCTCGGCCCAACGGGTCTCAATCGCACCTTTATGGAATTGAAATGCAGCTACATAGAGGTGAGCCGGAAAAACGGAAAAAGTCTCAATCGCACCTTTATGGAATTGAAATTTGGTATTGGACACACAGACGAACAAACCTTCACGGAGTCTCAATCGCACCTTTATGGAATTGAAATTCGAGCACCCCGTGCAGCCCGTGCAGCCCGTGCCGTCTCAATCGCACCTTTATGGAATTGAAATGGCACCAAAGCTGACATTGTCCTTGATGATGAACTGCGTCTCAATCGCACCTTTATGGAATTGAAATTATATAGCGAATACGAAAACAATTTGGAATGAAAACGTCTCAATCGCACCTTTATGGAATTGAAATAACGGCCTATTTGGCGGCTTAAAGGCGGTGTGATGGTCTCAATC
>CALBLR010000297.1 GCA_937896015.1 uncultured Prevotellaceae bacterium
AAAAGAACGTGGAGCCGATTCTGTTGCTCGTTCCACGCAGTAAAGGCTCTGGCATCGCCCAAGTTGTCGGAAACGAGCAACGCCGAAAGCCCCACGTGTGCAGATTATATAATCCACTCACGCATCACCAAAATGCATAACTGCACTTGTGGCAATGCAGAGTGCTGATATATAATACACCCAATGTGAGGCGTTGTCGTTGCTTTGTCCATGACAACTTCGCTTGAACTGCCAGATTCTTACTGCGTCAGAAATCAAAGCGCACAAAAAACGCCTTTTAATATGTATGCCGCCCACATAACCTCCACCCGTTAGGCTTTCGGCTTAGTTGCGGCACTGCAAATTTAGCTCTTTGTTAACTTATTATGAAATTTTTTGCGGCTTTTATTAAATAAAATGATAATGGAAGGGGTGGGGAGAATTTTTGCGGGGGTTGTTATTGCGGTGTTGGCGGCTTTGACTATCTTTGTATTTTAGTAATGTGGCGCAGTGGCGCCGCGCGCGCCTTTGTGGCGCAACCTTTTTTGTTAACCGGGCGGTGAGCGGCATGCGGCCGCAGAGCGCCTTTTCTCTTACGCATCATCTACTTGACAATTATGAAAAAGAGACATCGTTTAATAGCGTGGACTTGTGTGGCCGTGCCGGCCCTGATGGCGGCGCAGCCGCAAGTGGCCGGCAGCGGAGCCGAGGGCTGCCTGAGCCGTGGCAAACTGCTGTATGAAAGCCGCAACTATGCCGGAGCCATCGACCAGCTGCAGCGCATAGCCACCATGCCACACGAGGCGTGGGTGGGCGAGCAGGCCGACTACTACCGTGCCCTGAGCGAGTTTGAACGCGGCAAGACGTCGAGCCTCAAGGCTCTGCAAGACTTCATCGACGCTTATCCCACCTCGCCGCTGGCCGTGAAGGCGCAGGAGCGCATAGGCAGCTTTTACTTCTACCGCGCCGACTATGCCAACGCTCTGACGGCCTATGCCGGGGTGCGCGCCGGCGCGCTCAACGACGACACCGACGAGGACATCGCCTACCGCGAGGCATACTGCCACCTGCAGCTGGAGCAGTGGCAGCAGGCCGAGGCGCTCTACGGCCGCCTCTCGGCCACCAAACGCTATGCGCAGGCCTCGCAGTTCTACCAGGCCTACATCGCCTATGCCCAGGGCGACTACAACACCGCCTACCGCAAGTTTAGCGAGATTAACCGCGCAGGCGAGCTGGGCTACCAGGCGCAGTACTACATTTGCCAGATTGAATACACGCGCAAGCGCTACGACCGCGTGATTGAACTTGGCCGCAGCCTGCTGAGCGACGAGGCCAACGACTACTTCGCCCCCGAACTCAACCGCCTTGTGGGCGAGAGCCTGTATCAGCAGGGCGACGACGCCCAGGCGCAGGCCTACCTCAAGAAGTACATGGCCACCACCGAAGACCCAATTGTGCGCACCGCCGCCTATGCCATGGGCGTGATTGACTTCCGCAACGGCAACTGGAGCGCAGCGGTCGACAATATGAATCACGTGACTTCTGCCCAGGACGCGCTGGCCCAAAGCGCATATCTCTACATTGGCCAATGCCAGTTGAAGGGCGGACAGACCACTTCGGCCGCCATGGCGTTTGAAAAGGCCGCCGGCATGAACTTCGACCGCTCGGTGCGCGAAACGGCGTTCTACAACTACGCCATCAGTCAGAACAAGGGTGGCCGCACGCCCTTCGACCGCTCAATCGACATGTTTGAGCAGTTTCTCAACGAGTATCCCAACTCCAAATACGCCTCGCAAGTGGAGGGCTACCTCATCGACGCCTATATGAACGCCAGCGACTACGACAAGGCGCTGGCCAGCATCAGCCACATCAAGCAGCCCAGCGCCAAGGTGCTCAAGGCCAAGCAGACGGTGCTCTACAACCTGGGTGTGCAGGAGCTGAAGAACGACAACACGCAGCGTGCCGCCAGCTTGCTGAAGCAGGCCATTGCGGTGGGCAACTACGACCGCTCGATTGTGAATGAAAGCAAGCTGTGGCTGGCCGAGGCCCAGTATCGCAACGGAAACTATGCCGAGGCGGCCACCAATCAACTGGCCTATGTCAACTCGGTGGCCAAGACCGACAGCAACTATGGCCTGGCGCAATACAACCTGGGCTACTCGCTGTTTCAGCAGCGCCGCTACGAGGCTGCCAAGAAGGCGTTCCAGAACGCCATCGACAGCCGCACGCTCGACAAGAGCCTGCTGGCCGACGCCTACAACCGCATAGGCGACACCCAGTATTACACCGGTGACTACACCGCCGCCGAGCAAAGCTACTCGCAGTCGGCCGGCAGCAGCCAGCAGGGCTCCACCGACTACGCCCTCTATCAGAAGGCCATGATGGCCGGCCTCAACAAGCAATACCAGTCGAAGGCCGACCAGCTCGAGGAGCTGCTGCGCAAGCACCCCGAAAGCAGCGTTGCCCCGGCTGCAATGCTTGAGCGCGGCAATGCCCTGGCTTCTTTGGGCAAGACCAAGGAGGCCACAAGCGCCTATGCTCAGCTTACTTCAAAATATCCGCAGACGGCCGAGGCCCGCAAGGCCATGCTGCAAACGGCCATCGTGAGCAAGAATGCAAGCGACACCGAGGGCGCCATAAAGGCCTACAAGCATGTGATAAGCAAGTATCCCACCAGCGCCGAGGCCCAGACCGCGGCCGAAGACCTGAAACTGATATACGCCGACCGCGGCCAGCTGCGCCAGTTCGGCGAGTTCCTGAGCAGTGTGCCCGGCGCACCGTCGCTCGACGTGAGCGAGGTCGACCGTCTCACCTTCGAGTCGGCCGAAAAAGACGCTTTGGCCAGCAAGCCGAGCATAGCCAAGATGCAGGCCTACGTGTCCAACAACCCCAATGGCGCCTACACCGCCAAGGCCTACTACTATATTGGCCGCTACCAGGCCGAGCACGGCAACAGCACTGCCGCGCTGCAAAACATCGACCGTGCCCTGCAGGCCGGCACCGACGCCTCGTTTGCCGAAGACGCACTCTCGATAAAGAGCGAAATTCTCGCCAACACCGGCCGCAGCAAGGAGGCAATCGAAACGCTTAAGCAACTCGAGGCCAAGGCCTCAAGCGGCGACAGCCGCATCACTGCCCAACTG
>CALBLR010000298.1 GCA_937896015.1 uncultured Prevotellaceae bacterium
GAAATGGACCCCAAGACGCCCTACAACGTGATCGACCTGATGGAGGAGCAGAAGAGCGTCACCAACATGGGCGGCACCATGCGCCTGGGCGCATATGCCTGCCACCTGAAGGAGGGCTCGACCGTGGCCAAGGCCTACGGCAAGCTCGACATCGAGGAGCGCCACCGCCACCGCTTTGAGTTCAACGACGAGTTCCGCAAGCAGTTTGAGGACGGCGGCATGAAGTGCGTGGGCGAGAACCCCGAGACCCACCTGGTGGAAGTGGTGGAAGTTGAGGGCAAGAAGTGGTATGTGGGCACACAGTATCACCCCGAGTACAGCAGCACTGTGCTCAACCCCCACCCGCTGTTTATGAGCTTCATCGGTGCAGCCATCGCCAACCGCGACAGCCGCAAGTGATGGCGCGCAGAGCGCAAAAAAAGAGAGACATATTTCATTCAACTACAAACAGATAAGAAACACAAAACACACTCACAAAAGAATGGACAAGAACACTGTGATAGGCTTGATTCTGATGTGCGCGGTGATATTCGGCTTCATGTATTTGAACGAGCCCAGCCAAGCTGAGCTGGCCGAGCAGCGCCGCCAGGACTCCATAGCCAAGGTTGAGCAGACCCAGAGGCAGCAGCGCGCCGCCTCGGCATCGGCAACCGACACCCTCAGCTCCGACGACTTGGCGCAGCTGAAGGAAGCCATGCGCAAGCTTGGCTCCATCGACAACGGCGGTGTGAAGCTGAGTCTGGGCCAGGGCGACATGGTGCAGGGCACCGTGGCCGCCGGCGGCAAGACCATTGACTTCAACGAGCTGATGGGCACCGACGCCACCGACGCCAAGGCACACAATCTGGCCGTGGCCGCCGTGAAGGCCGAAATCGACAAGTTTGCCAAAAACGGCTCGTTTGCATCGTGCCTGACCGGCACAGAGCAGATAGTGAAGCTGAAAAACGACGTGCTTGAGATAGAGCTGTCGACCAAGGGCGGCGTGGTGTCGCGCGCCACACTGCTCGACTACAAGGCCTACAACGCCCCCCACGTGGAGGTGTTCACCCCGGGCGACAACACCTACAGCTTCATCCTCAACGGCAATTCGCAACGCTTCGACACCCGCAACTTCTACTTCACTCCCCGCCAGCTCAACGACAGCACGGTGGAGATGGACCTGAATCTGGCCGGCGGCGCCGTGTGGGGCCTGCGCTACACGCTGCTCAAGGGCAGCTACATGGTGCGCATGGAGGTGGTGCAGCGCGGCATGGCGCAAGTGATACCCACCAACATCCCCAACATGGACCTGGCCTGGCACCAGAAGATGAGCCGCCACGAAGAGGGCAAGATGTTTGAGGAGCGCAACAGCGGCATCTACTTCAAATATGCCGGCCAGGACGGCTCGGTTGAAAACCTGAAGGAAAGCGGCGACGACGAGAAGACGACGCAAGACCAGCTGAAGTGGATATCGACCAAAAACCAGTTTTTCTCGGCAGTGCTGATTGCCGACCACAACTTCACCGGCGCCAAGCTTGAGAGCCACGAGATAAAGAAGGACTCGCCCGACTACGACCGCTACCTGAAGGAGATGGACATCACCACGTCGGTGCAGTACAGCTCGAGCAACCCCAATCCGGCTTCGTTCTACTTCTACTTCGGCCCCAACAAATACAAGTTGCTGTCGGAGTATGACAAGTATTCGCCAAGCGAAGACCTCAAGCTCACCAGCCTGATTCCGCTGGGCTGGAAGTGGCTGCGCTGGATCAACACGGGCATCATCATACCCGTGTTCAACTGGCTGGGCAAGTACATCAGCAACTACGGCATCATCATCCTCATACTCACACTGCTGCTCAAGCTTGTGCTGTCGCCGCTCACCTACAAGAGCTACATTTCGCAGGCCAAGATGCGCGTGCTTGCGCCCGACATCAAGGCCATCAACGACAAATATCCTGGCCAGGACAACGCCATGAAGCGCCAGCAGAAGACCATGGAGCTCTACAGCCAGGCCGGCGCCAGCCCATTCGGCGGCTGCCTGCCCATGCTGCTGCAAATGCCCATACTCATTGCCATGTTCTGGTTCTTCCCGTCGTGCATTGAGTTGCGCGGCGAGTCGTTCCTGTGGGCCAAAGACCTCTCGGCCCCCGACGCCATCTGCTCGTGGACCACTCAGATTCCGTTCATCACCAGCTACTTCGGCAACCACATAAGCCTGTTCTGCATGCTCATGACGGTCACCAACATCGCCTACACCTACCTCACCATGCAGTCGCAGCAGCAGTCGCAGCAAATGCCGGGCATGAAGTGGATGATGTATTTGATGCCGCTCATGTTCCTGGTGTTCTTCAACAACTACGCCTCGGGCCTGAGCTACTACTACTTCATAGGAGAAGGTGCGCGCCAAGATGGCCGAAAACGCCAAGAAGCCCAAAAAGAAGAGCGGCTTCATGGCACGCCTCGAGGAGGCCCAGCGCCAGCAGCAGGCAGCACTGCGCGAGCAGGAGAAGCGCAACAAGAAGAAACGCAAATAAGAGACACTCACACACACCGACATAGGCAGTCAGCCCCGCGGCAGGATTTTTTTGAGATCGCCGCGGGGCTGACTCTTTATTGTTGAGACATGTGCAAATGTGTGGATTATAGTCATGGATGTTAGGATTTTACGCACGATTTGTTGAATTATTGTGACAGAAGCATTACCTTTGCCCCGATTTTCAGAGCTTGACAACGAAAACTCGACAAACACATATATAAAACAACAGAATAATTGAACCAATTATGAAATCAAGCAAACTTATCGTGGCCGCATCGGCTGCGCTTTGCGCAATGTGCGCAATGGCCGAGGGCGGCAGTTTCAATGCCACAGTGCTCACATCGAGCAAGCAGGACACACTGGAATTCAGCAAGACTCCCATCACCGACAGCGTGGGCAACATCGCCTACCAGCGCGTGCAGAGCAAGGTGCTGACGCACACATTCCAGACGTTCCGCAACCAGTATGTGCTCACCGCCGGTGACTTCGAGGGCAAGCTGCCCGCAGGCGCCAAGGTGACAGGCGTCTCGCTCGACGGCTACAACAACGGCGGCAAGACCACCACATTCAGCGCCATTGGCGTGGGCATCGAAGCATGCGACACCGTGCCCGCACTCAACTACACCAATGGCCTTAACGAGAGCGACACCATTGCCAACATGCACACGGGCTGGGAGCAGTGGACAATAGACGCCTCCGGCCGCGCCGACTCGGCCGTGACAGTGGTCAACGCGCCATTCACCCAAGGCAGCCCGCTGGCCTACAATGGCAACAACCTGCTTATCACCATGCAGCTGGAATATGAAGGCCGCAACGGCATGGACTACTGCTACCAGAAAGCCGCGGCAGCTGCCGAGGTGGCCACCGTGATGCGCTCGGGCAGCTTCGCATTCAGCGGCAAGGGAGTGTGGTATAAGGAGAACAGCAACCTATGGAACAAGGGCGTGGCCGCAGCGGTGGCCGGATACATGAGCGTTGAGACCAACACCGTGCCCGCATTCAAACTCAGCTACTACACCAACGACATGCACGTGACCGTGCGCGACAACGACGGACGCGACCTTGAGGCAAGCCTCACGCTCATCGACGAGACGACCGACAAGACGCTGTATGGCAACATACGCAAGGCCAACTACACATTTGCCAACCTCGACTACACACACACCTACACTCTGGCCATGAAATGCGGCGACCAGCAGAAGCAGGTGACCGGCATCAAGTTTGGCGACACCGCAGCCGATGCCATCAGCAACGACGTGTATGTGGAGCTGAAGCAGCAAACCAGCACCGGTGTTGAGGCCAACGTGGCCGAAGCTGAGGTGGCCGGCGTGCAATACGTGAGCCTGTCGGGCGCTGTGAGCAGCGAGCCCTTCGACGGTGTAAACGTGGTGGTGACCACCTACACCGACGGCACCCGCACCGCAGCCAAGAAAATTGTGAAATAACAGAGACGCGGTGGCAATATAGCCACCGCACAGCACAGCAACCATAACGACCGCCGCAAGCCCGCGCTTGTGGCGGTCGCCTGTTTATTTTTCGGCATATGGCGGCGGAAAAGCAAGTCATTTGCCCCCATTCAAGGCAGCCACAGCCACAATTGCGGATTTTTGGGGCACGTTTGGGCTACGCCCATCGGATGCGGCATGCCGAAAGCACTGAAAAAGTATCAATCCCGGAGGGATTGGATATGCGTAGGCAGGTATGCAGCGGAGCGCAGCCGACGCGAAATGCCTGCTTACCATCCACCCGAGCCACGCATTACAGAGGAATGCGACCACTGCACCCCGCTACGTATCGCAAGGCAGCAATCAGCTGAATACGCCAGTTGTTGCATTCCTCCGGAATGCCTTGTGTTGGCGAGCCATGCAGCAGGCATTTCGCACGGCCTCCGCTACCGCTGCGCCCGCGCTGCATACCTGCCTACACATATCTTATCCCTAACGGGATAATGCCATCTACTATTTTGCTATATGTGTCTCAAATAACGTTACTTTTTCAGCGCTTTCGGCATGCCGCGTCAGCTACATTAATTTACTGGTTTATTGTCAATTATGTTTTCGGGTAAAGGCACAAAAAAATGGAAGCTGATTAGCTTCCATTTTTTGCTGGTGACCCATATAGGATTCAAACCTATAACCTTTTGATCCGTAGTCAAACACTCTATTCAGTTGAGCTAATGGGCCATTTTTGTTTTGCAGTGCAAAGGTAATGCTTTTTTGTGAATTGTCAATGCTTTCGGGCAAAAAAAATCGCGCACGCGGCGCCTATTTTCTTAGAATGCCCACAGCGCTGCCAGCCACACCAGCATTATGACGAAGGCGATGAGTGTGGCACCCTTAAGCACCTTGTAGTTCACAATGTAGTAGCCTTGGCGCGGAGCCTCCACCTTTTCGGGCTTTTTGTCGGCCACGGCCAGCTTGTGCTCGTCGATGGGCTCAACGGGCTGGGCGTTTTCGCTATATAGACACGCTTTCATAACAATAAGGGGTTTTGTTTATTGATTGGTCACTTTTATTTTATGGTGCAAATATAGTGCTTTCCGGCCACCCCGGCAAATAAAAGAGGGTGAAAGGCGGGTGCGGCGCACGTTTTTTGAAGGCGAATGTGTGGCAATGTTGACGCATTTTTTGTAACTTCGCAACGTTTAGCAAGAAATAATAACTAAAAACTGGTAAAATAGATGCAAGACGAAAAAATTGAAAGACAAGACGAAATGAGTTTGCCTGAAAACGCATTTCGCGAGCTGAAGCCGGGCGAAAAGTATGTGCCTGTGCTAAAACCCGACCGCAGCTATCCCGAGGTGACGCCCTACTCGGTGTCGATGGGCCTGATAATGGCCGTGATATTCAGCGCGGCCGCAGCCTATCTGGGACTGAAGGTGGGCCAGGTGTTTGAGGCGGCGATTCCCATTGCCATAATCGCGGCTGGCATAGCCAGCGCCACCAAGCGCCGCAACTCGCTGGGCGAGAATGTGATTATCCAGTCGATTGGCGCCGCATCGGGCATTGTGGTGGCCGGAGCCATATTCACCCTGCCTGCGCTCTACATTCTGCAGGCCAAGTATCCCGAGATCACGGTGAGCTTTCTTGAGGTGTTTCTGAGCTCGCTGCTGGGCGGTGTGCTGGGCATATTGTTCTTCATTCCGTTCCGCAAATATTTTGTGAGCGACATGCACGGCAAGTTTCCCTTCCCCGAGGCCACAGCCACCACTCAGGTGCTCATTTCGGGCCAGAAGGGCGGCGAGCAGGCCAAGCCGCTGCTCATTGCCGGCCTTGTGGGCGGCCTCTACGACTTTGTGCTGAGCACGTTTGGCTGGTGGAAGGAGGTGCTTTCGAGCACTGCCATTCCGGCCATGCAGAGCATCACCGAGCATGCCAAGATGGTGTTTAAGGTGAACACCGGCGCTGCGGTGCTGGGTCTGGGCTACATTGTGGGCCTGCGCTACAGCTTCATCATATTCGCGGGCAGCGCGTTTGTGTGGTGGGTGATAGTGCCCCTGATGGGCATGAACCCGAGCTTGGCCGGATCGGCAGCCGAGGAGATATTCAAGGGCGGCGCGCGCTTCATAGGCATTGGCGGCATTGCCATGAGCGGCGTGATTGGCATCATCAAGTCGTGGGGCGTGATTAAGAGCGCCGTGGGCCTGGCCGGCAAGGCCTTCAGCGGCCAGGAGCAGGTGAAGGTTGAGCGCCACCAGCGCGACATATCGATGAAGGTGCTGGTGTTTGCGCTGGCAGCCGCTCTGCTGGTGACGCTGGTGTTCTTCTATGTGGGCGTGATCCACAACGTGGCCCAGAGCCTTGTGGCCTTTGTGGTGGTGACGGTGATCGCGTTCCTCTTCACCACCGTGGCGGCCAACGCCATAGCCATTGTGGGCAGCAACCCCGTGTCGGGCATGACGCTGATGACCCTCATCATTGCCTCGGGCATATTTGTGGCTGTGGGCCTGAAAGGCTCGCAGGGCATTGTGGCCTCGATGGTGATAGGCGGCGTGGTGTGCACAGCGCTGTCGATGGCCGGCGGCATGGTGACCGACATGAAGATTGGCTACTGGATAGGCACCACGCCCGCCAAGCAGCAGACGTGGAAGTTTGTGGGCACAATTCTCTCGGCCGCCACTGTGGGCGGTGTGATGATAATCCTCAACAAGACCTACGGCTTTGTGGGCGACAACGCCCTGGTGGCCCCGCAGGCCAACGCCATGGCTGCCGTGATCGACCCCTTGATGATGGGTGGCGAGACACCGTGGCTGCTCTACATTGTGGGCGCCATACTGGCCGTGCTGCTCAACTGGCTGGGCGTGCCGGCGCTGGCATTCTCGCTGGGCATGTTCATTCCGCTTGAGCTCAACACCCCGCTGCTGGTGGGCGGCATCATCAGCTGGTTTGTGAGCTCGCGCAGCAAAGACGAGAAGGTGAACAAGGCCCGTCAGGACCGCGGCACACTGCTGGCCTCGGGCTTCATTGCCGGCGGCGCCCTTATGGGCGTTGTGAGTGCGGCAATGCTATACTTCGGCTTCCAGTACACCAGTCCGCTCAGCGACACTGCAAGCAACTGGCTGGCCGTGGTGATGTATGTGGCACTGATTGCCTACCTCACCATATCGTGCATCAAGGCACGCAAAGAGTAAGGCCACGCTTCGCCCCTCCCTAATACGCATAAGGCCGGCCAGCCCCCGTCATGGAGGCTGGCCGGCCTCTTTTTTTTGAGGTTGCGCATTGCAAGAGCGAATCGCTAATATTTACAGTGGTATTTTCTACAATTCGTTTGACTTCATAAGCAGCACACGGCAAAAAAGTTTCATTTTTAAGTTGAATTATTGTCCCATTATGTTTTTTTGTATAAATTTGCATATTCGTAAAAACATATATTTTTGTTAACTTTTAATTTATTTTCTCTATGACGAAGAAGTTACTTTTCGGTTTGCTCCTGACATCGATGGCCGTCACGGCCACCCAGGCGCAAACGCAGGTCATTGAGCAGGCGGCACAGCTGCGCAGCATCACCAGCCATGGTGGTGCAGGCGCCACAGTCGCGGCCAGCTCAACAGCCTCGCAAGATGCCGAAGCCGTCAAGGTGATACAGGCCAAGATTGCCCAAAGCAGGCAAGCGGGCCAGCCCAAGGCGGCGGTGGCAACCGTTGAAGAGAGCGTGAAAGCCGAACGGGCAAAAGGCCTCGGACAGCCTGCGGGCAAGTACACGGCCGGCTCGTGGCAAGTGACCAACAAGGGCGGAGCGCGCCGAGCATCAAAGGCGCCGGCAACCTTGCCCGATGTGCTGCACGCGGCGGAATACGACACCAAGTATTCCGACGGCACCACCACGGTGAGCGGCATTGCAACCTTCAAGAAGACCGATGACACGCACGCAGTGCTCTACAACCTGTGGGGCCTGAGCGACACGCTGCAGTGCACCTACGACCAGGCGGCAGGCACCGTGGCCGTGACACCGGCAAAAATCTACGACCACTCAACCTACGGTCCCGTGTGGGCATGCTCGATGGACCTGAACAAGCGCGTGTACAGCACGTCGACCCCTATCACGGGCACAATTGGTGCCGACGGCACCATCACACTGGGCTCATGGGGCGTGATAGTGACCACGGGCGAGTCGCAGGGCGGCTCGTTTGGCATTTTCAGCAAAAGTGAGTTCCGGCCCACAAATGCCACAATAAGCGAGACGATTTACAACGGCAAGTCGGCTACCAACACCGACTCGGTGCGCACCTATCCGGTGTATATCAACCAGACATATGACAACCAGGTGGACATTGTGAACTTCACCAATAATGGAGCCGTGGTGAAAATGCGTCTCAAGCCAGACAAGTCGGTCAGCATATCACCTCAGCGCATATTCACCAACATGCTCTATGGTCCGTTTAACTGCTATCCAGCCAACTGGGCCAAGAGCAAGAGCGCACAAAAGGGCAACATGCTGGGCACAGGCACCGACACCGAGATTAACTTTGGCAACTATGGTGTGTTCTGCGAGGCAAGCCCATCCACTCGCGCCCTTGGCGTGCTGTCGGCCACAATAAAGTTTAACAGCGGCGTGGTGAAATATCCCACGCCTTCGGTTCAAGACTGGAAAGGCGACGGCACCGAAGCGTCTCCATTTATAATAAGCACCCCCTCACAGCTCAACGCATTTGCCGACGATGTGAACAACGGCAATGACTACAAGGGCAAATATGTGAAGCTGGGTAACGACCTCGACCTCAGCAACTCAACCAGGGCCTACACGCCAGTCGGCACTGAGGACGCGCCATTTCGCGGCTCGTTTAACGGCGGCGGCAACATGGTTAAAAATCTTTACATCAATGTTGGCGCAGAAGGCTACCAAGGCCTGTTTGGCGTAGCCGACACCACCAGCAGCATAAGCAACCTGAAGATGCAAGACGCCACCATTGTCACAGCTGGCACATACGCCGGAACAGTGGCAGGCAAATGCTCGGGCACAATGACCGACATCACCGTTGACGGCAGTAAAATCACAGCCACAGGCTACGGAGCCGCTGGCGTAGTGGGATACTTCAACGGCCCGAAACTAACCAACTGCCAGTTTGACGGCAGCATCACCGGAGCCGGAGAAAACGGCGGTGTGGCCGGCACAATAGCCGGATATGCCGTGGCCAGCAACCTTGCAGCCCACGGCTCGATTACAGTGACAAGCCTGGCCAGCTCGATGTGGAAATCACTCGGCGGCGTGGCAGGCTCGCTTCTTCCGGGCAAGCAATGCAACTCGCTTCTCACCGACAGCTACAGCGACATGCAACTCACCGACAAAAGCGGCAACGCATACGTTGGCGGCGTGGTTGGCGAAGTGCTCGACGCCACGCTGCAACGCAGTTTCAACGCAGGCCCCATCAGTGCAGCCTCAACCACGAGCAGCTCAAGCACCAAGGGTGCAGTAGGCGGTGTGGCCGGAGATGTGTATGGCGGCAATGTATATGACTGCTACAACGGCAACTTGGTGCTGAACTCAGGCAACTCCACCAGCGTGGGCGGCGTGATTGGCTACATTCCCAACCCGTCGTACACCACCGATACGCACGGCAACAAAGAATATTCATATCTGTCGAACGTGAAGCGCTGCTTCAACTACGGCCAAGTGCGCAACGGAGCCGTGTATGAGAAAATGGGCGTGTATGGCACCGCCTACAGCGACAGCATATTCACCGATGTGTATCACGACCAGCAAATGGTGGGCACCATAATGCCAGCATCTGCAAAACGCATGGAACAGACCACAGCGCAGCTCACCAGCGGCAAGGCATACAACGGGTTTGACGCCAGCGTGTGGACATTCACCAACGGCCTGTATCCGCGCCTTAAAGCAATGGAGAGCACTAACGCGGCCTATCTAAGCGCAGCTCCCATCAGTTTCAAGAATGGTGAGAATGTAACCAAAGTGCGCAGCACATTCAAGGTGTCGACAGCCAACGACATTTATTGGAAACTCTACAACGGCTCAACCTTTGCCGACGAGACGTCAGGCCTTAAAATAGCCGGCGACTCTGTGACAGTGAAGAGCACATATTCCAACGAGGTGCTGGTGGCTCTGTCGAAAGCCGACAACAGCATAGTGAAAATGTATTCACTCGCAACCGTCAACCCGACGCTTTTCAGCGGCTCAGGCACTGAGGCCGACCCGTATCTGATTAAGAGCAAGGCCGACCTTGAGGCTATGGACGAGGGCATCTCGAAATATGGCCAGACGTTCAAGGGCGACTTCTTCAAGCAGACCAACGACATCGACGCCACAGGTTTCGGCGGCATTGGCATGGGCGGCAACAGCGCGCGCCAGTTCAACGCCACCTACGACGGCAGGGGCCATGCAATCCACAACCTGAAAATTGACGGTGTGGTGTATGGAGCCGACGGCAAGGCCGACAACAAGCAATCGCTCATTGCAGTGTCGCTTTTCGGCTTTATCGGAACAAATGGCACAGTGAAAAACCTGGCCATGGCCAGCGACTGCTCATTCAAAGCCTACAACTACGCATCGGGCATCGCAGCCGTCAACTACGGCCGCGTGACCAACTGCAAGAACTATGCCGATGTGACCACATCATACAACTACGCAGGCGGCGTGGTTGCCCTCAACCAGCCCGATGCAGTGGTAGACGGCTGCTACAATGCGGGCCACATCCTCACCGGCAACTCGTATGCCGCCGGTATCGCGGCCTACTCGCTGGGAACAGTGCAGTATTGCCAAAACGACGGATACATTGAAGGCGACAGTGTGGATGCAAGCCACAAGGCCAACAGCCAGTATCAAGTGGCCGGCATTGTGGCCACCAATGGTTCGGAAAGCCTGATTCGCGGCAACATAAACTCCGGCTCAATCTATGCCAACCGCACAGTGGGCGGCATCACCACCGCAGCTGTGCAAAAAGGCACCATCGAGCATAACATCAACTACGGCACCGTGGAGCGCAGCAAAGCAGGCGACGCCGCACGCGGAGCAGTGCTTGCCACTGCGCCTGGCGCATCGTATGCCGTGGCCAACAACTACTACGACGCTCAGATAGGATACTATGGCGCGGCAGCCAGCTCATCAATTGGCGGCGCCACAGGGGTTAACACAAGCGTTCTCACAAGCGGCAAGGCCATAGAGGGCTTCGAGTCAGACCGCTACGACTGGAGCGAAGGCCTGTATCCCGTAATCAAAGCGTTCAAGGACGAGCCGGCAGCCATTGCCAACCGCAAAATGGTGGTCACATTCGCTGACGGCCAAAACGCCGATGACGTATACACCGACGCCACACTCTACAAAGCCAGCGACCTGCAGTGGGCACTGGAAAGCGGCAAAAACTTCATTGCTGCCAACGGGGTGCTGAAGGTGAACCTCACAGCCGACACCACATCGCTGCGCGACGTGCTCACAGCCAAAGTGGGCAACTACAGCAAGGTGATTGCATTGCGCGCAATGCCCAACGTGTTTGAGGGTCAAGGCACTGCCGACGAACCTTTCCTGATTAAGAGCAAAGACGACATGCTGAAGCTGGCCAAGTTCACCAACACTGAAGCCTACCCGTTCAGCGGACGCCACTTCAAGGTGCTTAACGACATTGACTTCGGCAGCACCACCTATGAGTGCGTGGGCGTGGATGCAGGCAGCTTCAACGGCGACTTCAACGGCAACGGCAAGAAATTCCTGAACATCAACAACACATACACAAGCACCCAGAGCAACCGAGGCCTGTTTGGCAACGTGGGCCCGCAAGGAGCCGTGCACGACCTGACAGTGGCAAGCGGCACCATCACCAGCTACCGCTACAACGGCGCCGTGGCCGGCAATGTGTATGGCAAGGTGTATAACTGCCAGAACTATGCAAACATCTACTCAGAGAGCAGCGCGGCTGCCGGCATCGCCGGATATGTGAAAAACGGCGGATCGGTGGTCAACTGCCAGAACCACGGCAAAGTTGACTCAAAGGGCAACTACCTGGCCGGCATCGCCTATTACGTTGAAAAAGGCGCACTGGTGGAGAATTGCGAGAACGACACTACAATTGGCTATGAGAAGAAGAATGGCGTGGGCGGCATTGCAACCTACAGCTACGGAACAATTCGCAACTGCGTCAATAAAGGCACGCTCGCAGGACTCTCGACCATAGGCGGCATTCTGGCCAACTCTTACGGCGGCGACTCGATTCTGTATTGCACCAACGAGGGCGAGATTCAATCAACCGGCAGCAGTGTGGGCGGCATTCTGGGCACAGGCAGGAAATCACTTGCCCCCGTTGTGATCACCGGATGCCACAACACCGCAGCCGTGACCGGCAAGGGCTACCTTGGCGGCGTGGCCGGACGCCTGTATGAAGGCTCAGTGCTCACCGACTGCTACAACACCGGCGACGTGACAAGCATCTCATCGACCAACATTGGCGGTGTGGCAGGAGCTCTGGCCGGTGGCAACGGCTATGTGTCGAGCATGACACGCTGCTACAACACCGGCAACATAATCAGCGCCGGCCAATATACCGGCGGCGTGGTTGGCGACAACGATGAAGAGACCTACTACGAAGACTGCTACAACACTGGCGACATCATCAGCAGCGCCAAGTATGCAGCCGGATTTGCAGGAGGCATGAGCGGCAAGGCCGTGAACTGCTACAACACCGGCAATGTGGAGGCCTCGGGCTACGGCATTGGCGGCTTCGGCGGCATTGGCGGCGGCGAAATCCACAACTGCTTCAACCTGGGCAACGTGACCTCGACAAGCGCAGCCAACAGCTATGGCGTGGCTGGCGGCCTTTGGGGCTACGGACGCTGCAAGATATACAACAGCTACAACATGGGCAAGGTGTCGGGCCAAGGCTATGTGGGCGGCATTGCCGGCGGCACATTCGACGGCTTCACTTTGGTGAATTCGTATAACGCAGGCGAAATCGCCACTCCCGACACCATCCACAGCGGCAACATTTGTCCTATCAACAACGACAAGGAGCTCTACCTCACCAACGTGTATTACGACACCGACGTGAACAAGGGCTTCACCCCGTCGAACACCGATGCCCTGGCCAAGGGCGTGAGCACCCGCGACCTTACGCTGTGCAACGCGCTTGAGGGCGACACCGTGTT
>CALBLR010000299.1 GCA_937896015.1 uncultured Prevotellaceae bacterium
CTCACCGACCCTTCATATCTCGGTCAAATTTTAGTGTCAACCTACCCCCTTATAGGCAACTACGGCGTGCCCTCGCGCAAGGCCGTGAAAGATGGCATGAGTGAATTTCTTGAGAGCGAGAAGATTCACCCGCAAGCCATTATATGCCAGGACTACTCGTGGGACTACAGCCACTGGGATGCGGCAAGCAGCCTCAGCGAGTGGCTGGTGGAGGAGCAGGTGGCGGGCCTGGGCGGCATCGACACGCGCGCCCTCACCAAGCACCTGCGCGAGAAGGGCTCGCTGCTGGGCAAGATAGTGGTGGAAGGCTGCGCCGACATCGACTTCTACGACCCCAACAAGGAGAACCTGGTGGCCAAGGCCAGCTGCACCGAAGTGCGCGAATATGGCGACCCTGCCGGCAAAAAGGTGGTGCTGGTGGACTGCGGTGTGAAGAACAACATTATCCGCTGCCTCATTAAGCGCGGCGCACACGTGGTGCGCGTGCCGTGGAACTACGACTTCACCACCATCGACTACGACGGGCTGTTCATTGCCAACGGTCCCGGCGACCCGAGCTTTGCCGAAGAGACGGTGGCCAACATACGCAAGGCTCTGGCCATAGGCAAGCCCATATGTGGCATATGCATGGGCAACCAGCTGCTGTCGAAAGCCGCCGGCGCCAAGACCTACAAGCTGAAGTATGGCCACCGCAGCCAAAACCAGCCCGTGCGCGAGGTGGGCACCGACAAGTGCTTCATCACGTCGCAAAACCACGGATTTGCCGTCGACGCCACCACCCTGCCCGACGACTGGGAGCCGCTGTTTGTGAACATGAACGACGGCACCAACGAGGGCATACGCCACAAGACCAAGCCGTTTTTCTCAACACAGTTCCACCCCGAGGCCTGCGGCGGCCCCACCGACACCGAGTTTGTGTTCGACAAATTCATTGATTTACTGAAATAACAAAACAGAGCCACACATATTAAATTATGGATAAGAAAGACATTAAGAAGGTTTTAATCCTTGGTTCGGGCGCGCTTAAGATAGGCGAGGCAGGCGAGTTTGACTACTCAGGCTCGCAGGCGCTGAAGGCCCTGAAGGAAGAAAACATAGAGACGGTGCTCATCAACCCCAACATTGCCACAGTGCAGACGTCGGATGAGTTTGCCGACAAGATATACTTCTTGCCCGTCACCCCCTACTTTGTGGAGAAGGTGATAGCCAAGGAGAGGCCCGACGGCATACTGCTGTCGTTTGGCGGCCAGACCGCTCTTAACTGCGGCGTGGCTCTGTACAAGGGCGGCATTCTGGAAAAGTATGGCGTGGAGGTGCTGGGCACCCCCGTTGAGGCCATCATGAACACGGAAGACCGCGAGCTGTTTATCGACAAGCTCGACGAGATAGGCGTGAAGACCATCAAGAGCGAGGCTGTGGATAATGTGGACGACGCCATGCGCGCCGCCAGCGAGGTGGGCTACCCCGTGATAGTGCGCGCCGCCTACGCCCTGGGCGGCCTGGGCAGCGGCTTCTGCGACAACGAGGCCGAGTTGCGCACGCTGGTTGAAAAGGCTCTGTCGTTCTCGCCGCAGGTGCTGGTGGAGAAGTCGCTTAAAGGCTGGAAAGAGATTGAATATGAGGTGGTGCGCGACCGCTTTGACAACTGCATCACCGTGTGCAACATGGAGAACTTCGACCCGCTGGGCATACACACGGGCGAGAGCATAGTGGTGGCGCCGTCGCAAACGCTGAGCAACGCCGACTACCACAAGCTGCGCGAACTGTCGATTAAGATAATACGCCACGTGGGCATCGTGGGCGAGTGCAACGTGCAGTATGCCTACGACCCCAAGTCGATGGACTACCGCGTGATTGAGGTGAACGCACGCCTCAGCCGCAGCTCGGCGCTGGCGTCGAAGGCCACCGGCTATCCGCTGGCTTTCGTGGCCGCCAAGTTGGGCCTGGGCTACGGTCTGTTTGACCTCAAGAACTCTGTGACAAAGGTGACGAGCGCATTCTTCGAACCCGCGCTCGACTACATTGTGTGCAAAATTCCGCGCTGGGACCTGGGCAAATTCCATGGCGTGAAGCGCGAGATAGGCTCGTCGATGAAGTCGGTGGGCGAAGTGATGGCCATAGGCCGCACCTTTGAGGAGGTGATACAAAAGGGCCTTCGCATGATAGGCCAAGGCATGCACGGCTTCATCGAAAACAAGCCGGTGGTGGTCGACGACATCGAGCGCGCCCTGAAGGAGCCCACCGACCGCCGCATATTTGTGATTGAGTCGGCATTCCGCCACGGATACACCGTGGACCAGATTCACGACCTCACAAAAATCGACAAGTGGTTTCTCTACAAGCTGCAAAACCTCATCAACACCACCCGCGAGCTCGAGGGCTACAAGGCCATCGGCGACATTCCGGCAGGCCTGCTGCGCCTGGCCAAGGAGCAGGGCTTCAGCGACTTCCAGATAGCCCGCGCCGTGCTGCAAAAGCGCATGGGCAACGGCCGCGACGGCAACCTTGAGGTGCGCGCGCTGCGCAAGAAGTATGGCATCACACCCGTGGTGAAGCAGATCGACACCCTTGCGGCCGAGTATCCGGCCAAGACCAACTACCTGTATCTGACCTACAACGGCACTGAAAACGACATAGCCTATGAGCACGACAAGAAGTCGGTGATAGTGGTGGGCTCGGGTGCATACCGCATTGGCAGCTCGGTGGAGTTTGACTGGTGCAGCGTGAACGCCCTGCTCACGGTGAAGCGCGAGGGATGGCGCAGCGTGATGATAAACTACA
>CALBLR010000300.1 GCA_937896015.1 uncultured Prevotellaceae bacterium
GGTTTAAAATTTAGGAATTTCAATCTGTGGACTTTCGGCATAAAGCCACATATCGGCTGACTGGAACACAGACGAAAAAGACATGAAGACAAATTTTTTTAATGACATGTCGTTTGTCCTTATTTGTCTTTATGTCTTTACGTCTAATAACCCTTTGTCTGTCTTTATCGTCTAAAAATATGTCTTTTTGTCTTTTTGTCGGAAATCTGCCACAACCCCAATGTGTCTTTGTGCCGAAAAACAAAAAACTGTGCAAATCTGTGCGATCTGTGGGAGTCCACATAAAGCGTATCAGCGTCAGTCGCCGTATTCAATGGTGTGCGGAATGCCGCTGACGCTGCCCAGCACCCCCCAGCCGTTGGTGATGTCGCTGTAGATTTGCACCGGTGTGGAATACACATCGTCCACGCTGATGCGGTACACCATCAGCGACTTCAGAAAATAGTACATTTCCGGGCTTATGCTTTGCAACTCCACAATCATGCGGCGCTTGCTCCAGCTGCGCTTGCGACCGCTCACGGTGATGGTGCAGTCCTGGCCGTCGATCAGGTGGTCGTCAAACACATCGCTGAAGTTCTTGTCCCATAGCCCGTAGCCCACAGGCAGACTGCGGTCGAAAAACACGGGCGAGTCCGACTTGAAAACATCGCCCACCGAATATATCACCATGCCAGGCAGGTCTTCCATCTCGCCAATGTTGCGCACCCTCATGCGGTAGTAGTTTTTCACGCCCCCGGGGTCGTGAAAGGTGAATGTGGCGCGCATCACCGTGTCGGCCCCATACAGGTCGCGCCACGTGTCGCCTGGGTGCGAGTCGCGAATCGAGGGGTCAACGGCCTGATCGGGCACGATCTCATATTGCAGGTCGTGAATCTCGATGGGAGCAAGCACGGTGGTCACGGCCGAGGCGTCGTTGAATCCCTGTGCCTTGGCGGTCAGCGCCACCTCGTCGCCAATGCGCGGCACATAGGCGCAGCGATACGACGTGGTAGTGGTGTCGTAGGTCATCTCATAGCGGTCCGAGCCGTTGACCACGGCAGTGACCTGCGCGTCCTTCACCACCATTGAGCTCAGATACACGCGCCGCAGCATGTCATCTTTGGTTTCAATCACCTGATAGAAGTTTGGCGACCTGCTGGTCGAGAAACTGCGCGTGACGTAGGCCTGAAACTGCGCGCCGGCGTTGGCCACGGCATACACCGTGAGTTCGCGGTCGGTGTCGCCCACATTAAAGTCGAGCTCGCGCTCGCAGCTGCATGTGAGTGCGGCCACAGCCGCCAGCAGCAAGGTGAATATAACGGAATGTTTCATTGCTCTCTTTGTCTTTTAGAATTTGTGCGATAATATCACCGACGGCATGAATGGAAACGGGCACACGCCTTTCAGCTTGATGTGGGTGCGGTCGTAGCCCAGATACACGCTGCTTATGTTTTTTTGGTTATACACGTTATACAGGCTCAAGCCCACCGATGTGGTGCCCAGCCTGTGGGTCACCGACAGCGTGGCGCTCACATCGAGGTGGTGTATGGCAGGCAGCACGTAGTTGTTGCGGTGCTTGTAGGTGAACTGCGGCGTGGGCGTGCCGTAGATGTTGCCAAACTCGGTGGCATAGAGGTCGTCGGCGCTGCCCAGATGCAGATAGTCGGCGCTGCTGTAGTCGTCGAAATACTTGTCGACGCTGAACTCGTGCAGCCCCCAGCCGAATATGTAGGCATAGGGCACCGTGCCGCGGCGGCCGCTCATGTAGGTCCATGCGGCGGTCAGGTCGATTTTTGCGTTTTTGCGCAGAGCAAAGGTGTGGGTCACGTTCAGACTCAGACTGTTGCGGCGGTCGTTGCCGGCATAAAACTCGCGTCCGCCCTCAATTTCCTCGCCGGGGCGGTCGAACTTGCGCAGCGACTTCGACCACGTGTAGCTCACCCAGCCAGTGGTCTGCCCCAGGCGCTTCGAGGCCATCAGCTCCACGCCATAGCTGCGTCCGCGTCCGCATCCCACCATCTCGCGCCAGTCGCCGTAGCCCACGGTGTAAGACGCGCTGTTGAGGTATTCCACCACATTGTCCATGGTTTTGTAATATCCCTCCACAGCAATTTCGATGCCGTGCTTGAGGTCTGCCGTCACCCCGGCGCCATACAGGTTGCTGGTCATTATGGGCACGTCCTTGGTCACGGGCACCCAAATGTCGGTGGCCATCACCATGTCGCTGCTCATTAGGCGGTGAATGCCCTGCGCCATGCGCGAATACGACGCCTTGATGGCTGTGTGCCTGCCGGCCATCACTCGCAGCGAGGCGCGCGGTTCAAGTTGTGTGTAGGTCTTGCCGTCGGCGGCAAAGGCCGAGAAGCGCAGCCCATATGCTGCGCGCAGCCACGGTGTGATGGCATAGTCGTCCTCGGCATACACAGCCGCTGTGGTCACTGTGCCGCCGTAGGCCGACCGCAGCGTGTTCTTGGCCTGACGCTTGAGATAGGCGTCATCGCCCAGCGGCGCCACCAGCGAGTCGGGCGTGTTGAGCGGCGCCCTCAGCATCGACATGCTCATTTCTCGAGAGGTCTTGGTGGTGGGGTCAAGGTCTTGCACCGTAACCTTAAGTCCAGCCCTCACGGTGTGGAGGCCGTTGGGTTGCCACATGACGTTGGCCGCCAGCGAGGCGTCGCTCACACTCGAGGTGTAGCGGCTGTCGGTGCTCTCGTCATAGCGGTAAAATTCGCGGTAGTTGTCCACTATCAGCGAGTGGCGGCTGGTGGAGTAGTTCAGCCGGTAGTCGTAGTGGCTGTAGGCCAGCGTGGCGTCGAGCGAGAGCCGTTTGCTAAGGCTCGCCTCCCAGTTGAGGCTCGCCAGCAGGTTGCTCCAGCTGTTTTCGGTGGCGCTCATGCGCTCGTCGCGCGAGTCGCACTGGTCCTTGAAGTCGATGAATTTGTCGCCAAGCGTGCTTGTCTGCCGTGCTGAGTGCGACGGCGAGCTGCCGTCGGAGTCGTGGCCGAAATACGCGCTTGCGCTCAGGGTGTGACGCTCGTTGAAGCGGTGGGTCAGCTTGGCGTTGAGGTCGTAGAAACTCATGTCGCTGTAGGGGCGCAGCGCATCGGGCTTGTCATACACGCTGCGCAGCACCGGCATGGCAATCAGGTTGAGATACGACATGCGTGCCGCCACGTTGAACGACGTGTGACCCTTCCACAGCGGGCCCTCGGCCTGCACGCGCGCGGCATACACGCTCGCGCTCACCGACCCGTGGTAGCGCTCAAAGTCGCCAGGCTTCACACCAATGTCGATGATGCTCGACAGCCGCGCGCCATACCGCGCCGGGAATGCGCCGCGGTAGAAGTCCATGTCCTGCACCACATCGGGATTTATTGCCCCGACGAAGCCCTTCAGGTGCTCGGCGTTGTAGATGGCGGCTCCGTCGAGCGTTATCTGGTTTTGGTCATAGTCGCCGCCGCGCACAAATATGCCTGCGGTGCCGTCGTTGGCCATCTGCACTCCTGGCATGTGCTGCAGAGCCTTCAGCACATCGGGCTCTCCGAAAAACACAGGGTTGCTCAATATCTGGCTTTGCCCCACGGTCACCGCGCTCATTTGCGGCGACTGGGAGCCAAACTTGTTGCGGCCATACACAGTGACTCGCTCAAGCCTCACTCCCTTTTCGGCCCGTGCGGCCGTTGAGTCGGCCACCGCTGCCGCAGCGGTTTGCTGCGGCAGCACAGCTGCCAGTGCCAATGCCGTTATCCAATGCCTCATAATCAAAATCTGCTATTTAGAGTTTGGTGCTTTCCTCCCACACAATCCTCACCTTTGTGGAGTCTCTTTTTAGACCTTTTGGCACTTGATAATACCATGGGAATTTGCAGTCTGTGATCATCCTTGTTGTGCCGTCGTTGATGTCTAATGCCACAATCGTGTAGGTGGTGGGCACTTCCGTTTGGCTCGACAACTGGTCGATATCCATAATAAAGCCTCGGTCCTTTATCTTATACTTGCGTGGCACGTCAAACACATCTTTTTCATAAAACCAAGATTTGCCGCCCTCTAAGTATATGGGAATTTGATTGCGGGTATCATTGATCAAATTGTCTTTTTTGGACATGTATTTATGGTCATATACTATGTAGTATTGCCGTTTCCAAGCCATCGTGCTTAGAGCTTTCTCCATTTCATCGTTAGTAAAGTTGATGTTTGCTGCAATTGTTTTTCCTCCGCTCAAAAAAATTGCGTTATTGCCATCGGCGATACCATTTCGTTGAGCAAAAAGGCTTGTATCTGGCCTTTCGTCACTACTAGGCCCAGAACCACCACCTTTCCCATTAGGGCCGTTAGGCTCGTCATTGTCACCTCCACAAGCTATTACAAGTGGCATCATCACAGCCATTGCCAATATCATTATCCAGTGTCTCATAATCAAAATCTGTTAAAAAAATTAGTCAACCACAATTGCTTCAAACCAAAAGTTCCCGAGCAAGAAATCATCTTTGTCGTAAAACTTCAAATACATCTCATATATCCCGCTTTTAGTGTTATTGTGCATTTGTATTAAACTGCTTCCACACGATTCTTACAGTCAGAGAATTAGGATCAATTCCTTTTGGGGTCCTATACCAACGCGGAAAGGCCCTATCAGTTACCATGACCGCATTTGAATCAGTTGACTCAATAGCTACTATATTATATCTGATGGGATTTTCCCAACTACTTGAAAGTAAATCCGTGTCGACAATAAAACCCTTATCCATAGTTTTATATTTTCTTGGAATCTCATCATTAGTTGATCCTAATTCATAAAATCTAACAGTCCCATCAAATATATAATTTGGGATTTGATGGTCTGGGTCGCTGAACGCATTTGCTTTGGAGATATAATTTTTATCGTATGCTATATAATATTCACTTTTCCAATGAATTTGTGTCAATGTTTTTTCCATTTCAGACTTTATGAAATCTGTTCTTATTGTTAACATCTTACCATTCTCTAAGAAAATTGTGCCTTCACCATCGGTTATGCCATTTCGTGGCATGTATAAGCTGGTATCTGGCTTTTCATCACTTCCAGTACCCGAGCCCCCACCATTAGGGCCGTTGGGTTCATTATTGTCACCTCCGCAAGCCATTACAAATGGCATCAACACGGTCATTGCCAATATTATAATCCAGTGTTTCATAATCAATATCCATTAAAAAGTTAGTCCACTACAATTGCTTCAAACCAAAAGTTCCCGAGCAAGAAATCATCTTTGTCGTAAAACT
>CALBLR010000301.1 GCA_937896015.1 uncultured Prevotellaceae bacterium
ATCTCATACAACGCCAACATCGAGCGGTTGCACGCTAAATCATATATATTCATTAGAAACTCAGGCTTCAGTACGGCCTACATCGGTTCGTCAAATCTGTCGCATTCGGCGCAGACCGACGGCCTTGAGTGGAATATTCGCGTTACCAACGTTGAAAATCCGCACATCATCAAGTCGGCCATAGCCACGTTTGACCAATACTGGAACAGTGAGAACTTTGAGGACTTTAACTTAGGAGGCATCGAGAAGTTTAACAAAGAACTTGCCATTCAGCGCGGCCGCGCTGAAGGCAACGGCCTGAACCTTGACTTGTTTCAGCGCTTTCAGGTGCTGCCCCACCAAAAGGCAATTCTCGACAAGCTGTCTGCAGTGCGTGAAGACAGCGGTCTGTATCGCAACCTTGTGGTGGCCGCCACGGGCACGGGCAAGACGGTGATATCGGCTTTCGACTACAAGCGGTTCTGCAAATCGCGCCCAGTGCACAGCCGCTTACTTTTTGTGGCCCATCGCGAGGAGATTTTGAGGCAGTCGTGCCGCACCTATCGCAGCGTGCTGGGCGACCATAACTTCGGAGAACTTTGGGTAGGCGGCGAGCGGCCTACCAGCTCGCTCGATCACCTGTTTATATCAGTTGCATCGCTTAACAGCAACATCGACCTGTTCAGGCGGCAAGGCACCGATTACTATGACTATATAGTGATTGACGAGGCCCATCACGCCGAGGCGTCGAGCTATCGTGTAATCGTCAATGAGTTTAAGCCAACTATTCTGCTTGGCCTAACGGCTACGCCCGAGCGTATGGACGGCCAAAGCCTGCTGCCCGACTTTGGCGGAAAGATAAGTGCCGAAATCAGGCTGCCGCAAGCGCTCAATGAAGGGTTGCTTACTCCATTCCAGTATATTTGCATCTCGGATGACACCGATTTGTCGGGCAAAGAACTTTGGGCAGGCAAACGATATGTGGTCAACAAACTGTCGGAGCGCCTATGCAACAACGAGCGGGTAAGGCTAATAGCTAACAAACTGCATGAATATTTGCCCGATGAGACAAAATGTCATGCTCTGTGTTTCTGCACCGACCAGCGCCATGCCAACTTCATGGCGCAGCAACTGTGTGCACTTGGGCTGCGGGCAGCCGCTGTGACTTCAAAAACCGATGCAGAGCAGCGCCGGCAGCTGAATCGCGACTTGGCCAACGGACTGGTGAACTACCTCTGCGTGGTCGACATCTTTAATGAGGGTGTAGATATTCCTGAGGTGGACACAGTGCTGTTTCTGCGCCCAACCGACAGTCTTACGGTGTTTTTGCAGCAGTTGGGCCGCGGCTTGCGCCTT
>CALBLR010000302.1 GCA_937896015.1 uncultured Prevotellaceae bacterium
CATTCTCCACCACACACACTATTGAGGCGTCGCGCGAGGGATTGGAACAAATGGGGCACACCTCGCTCTCGCTGATGTTGTGGCACACGCGGCAGTAGCGTATTTCGCTGCGCAGCTTCACCATGGCGGCGGCAAACTGCTCAACGTCGGCTTTGTCGCGCTTGAGCAGGTGCAGCACCAGGCGCAAGGCCGTCTTACGGCCTATGCCGGGCAGCTTGGCAAACTCGCTCACGGCGTTTTCGAGCAGCGATGACGCAAATTCCTGTTCCATTATTCAAACCTTCCTTTTTTTGTGTCTTAAGTAGTGTGATGCAAAGTTAATGCAAATCGCGCTCAATGGCAAACCGACACCGCTGGCAGCGCTTAAAACCGGCACACATTAGGGGCAAATGCGCAACAGCTGGGGTACGGGGAAAACCGTTGACAAATAATTGCAAAATTTAAGCGTTATATTTGGAGATAATATTTGACTTTACGGCCAAATTTCGCTAATTTTGCCATAGAATAAATACACAAAAAAGGCGAGAAATCGAATTTATTATTATAACTAATTTTTAAAGAATTCTTATTATGGGATTTTTAACTAACGAAAAGCTTTTAATCGTCGGTGCCGGCGGTATGATTGGTTCTAACATGGTGCAGAGCGCTCTGATGCTCGGCCTCACTCCCAACATTTGTCTGTATGACATCTATGAGCCCGGTGTTCATGGCGTGTTCGACGAAATCCAGCAATGCGCATTCCCCGGCGTTAACGTGACTTACACCGTTAACCCCGAAGAGGCCTTCAAGGGCGCAAAATATATCATCTCGTCGGGTGGTGCTCCCCGCAAAGAGGGTATGACCCGTGAGGACCTGCTCAAGGGCAACTGCAAGATTGCCGCTGAGTTTGGCGACAACATCAAGAAATACTGCCCCGATGTGGAGCACGTGGTGGTTATCTTCAACCCCGCCGACGTGACTGCCCTCACAGCACTCATCCCCTCTGGCCTGAAGCCCAACCAGCTGACTTCGCTCGCCGCCCTCGACTCAACCCGTCTGCAGCAGGCCCTGGCACTGGAGTTCGGCGTTCAGCAGGACAAGGTGACTGGCGCGCACACTTATGGCGGCCACGGCGAGCAGATGGCAGTGTTTGCATCGCAGGTTAAGATCGACGGCAAGCCCCTGTCGGAGATGGGTCTGTCGGCCGAGCGCTGGGAAGAGATCAAGCACCACACAGTGCAAGGCGGCTCTAACATCATCAAGCTACGTGGCCGCAGCTCGTTCCAGAGCCCTGCCTACAACGCTGTCAAGATGATCGAGGCTGCCATGGGCGGCGAGAAGTTCACTCTGCCTGCAGGCTGCTATGTGAACCACGACAAACTGGGCTTCAAGAACGTGATGATGGCTATGCCCTCAACTATCGACAAGACTGGCGTTCACTTTGTGGAGCCCACTGGCACTAAGGAAGAGATTGCCGACCTCAACAAGTCGTATGAGCACCTGTGCAAGATGCGCGACGAAATTGTGGAGCTGGGCATCGTTCCTCCCGTTGACAAATGGAAAGAGATGAACCCCAACCTTTAATTCGAATAGGGACTTAAAATAAACCTTGGGCGGCCGGCTGACAAATGCGTCAAGCCGGCCGCCCTTGTTTTTTAACCCATATTCGACATAAAGGCATATAGTGACAGTTGGGATCATTTCTGTCGAAAACCGCCTACTATTTGCCTTTATGTCTAAGGGCCCTTATGTTGGCTAATAGGCTCGCTGAAGCAGGAATTTTTTGAGTGATGTGTAGCCCGAGTTGATTACGGCCACGTGCCGTGGGGCGTCGAGGTCGGCTGCAAGGCGTTTCGGAAGCTTTATGCTGTGGCCTGTGGCTGCCTCCACCTGTGCGCGGAACTTTGCCGGATGGGCAGTGGCCAGCGCCACGCCCACTTCGCCAGGGAGCAGACACGCTCTCACTGCCGCGCAGGCTGCAGCGGTGTGCGGGTCGGCCTCATAGGAGTGCTCAGTCCACAACCGGCGCATGGCTTCGGCCACATCGGCATCGGTGCAGCGGTAGGGCTCCACATCGCGGCACAGCTCAAAGTGGCTGCCGCCATACAGAGCCTTGATGCGCGTGAAGTTGCTGGGTTCCGCTATGTCGATGGCCGGAGTGGCGGTGCGGCGCATCGGGTGCGGCACATAGTCGCCCGTGAGCAGGTAGCGCACAAAGGCGTCGTTGGCATTGTTGACGGCCACAAAGCGCTTCACGGGCAGGCCCATGCGCTTGGCCATGATGCCGGCAGTGAGATTGCCGAGGTTGCCGCATGGCATGGCCACCACCATTTGGCCAGGGTCTTGCTCGCGTTGCATGAGCTGCGCGGCAGCCCAGAAGTAGTGGAACATTTGCGGCAGCAGGCGCGCCACATTCACGGTGCGGGCGCTGTTCACAATCATGCGGCTGCCTATGTCGGGGTCGCGGAAGGCCTGGTCGGCAAGATTGCGGCAGTCGGCAAGCGAGCCGTTGACCTCGATGGCGGTGACATTGGCACAAGGCAGGGCGGCAAACTGCGCGCGCTGCACATCGTCGAGTTCGCCGCGCGGATACAGGATGTAGACCTGCCCCTCGGGAATGTCGCTGAAACTGTGGGCTATGGCCCCGCCGCTGTTGCCCGATGTGGCCACGATCACGCTTATGTTGCGCCGGTGGCGGCCATTGTAGTGGTCAAGCAGACGCGCCAAAAAACGCGTGCCTATGTCCTTAAACGACATTGTGGGGCCATGAAACAGCTCAAGCACATACTTGTTGCCGCCAAGATGCACCAAAGGCAAATCGAAGCTCAGGGTGTCGGCCACGGCATTCTTCAGCACCGCGGCGTCAATGTCGCCCTGCAGCGCATAGTTGGCCACGGCATAGCTGATTTCGTGCAGCGACATCGAGCCCATGTTGCGCACAAAGGCGGCAGGCAATGCGGGAATATGCTCGGGCAGCAGCAGACCTCCGTCGGGGGCGAGGCCTTGAATCACTGCTTGCTCAAGCGACACGGTCAGCGTCTTGTTGTTAGTGCTATAGTACCTCATTTTAAGTTTTTTCGGTGTGTGTCAGTCATCGTTGCCGTCGATAAGCGTGCCAGGCGCTGTGGGATTGAAGGTATTCTTCACCCACAGCGGAATGCCCTTTTCCTCCACAGGACGGATGGTGGGGAAGTAGATTACCTTGGCACCGTCGCGGCACATTTGGCTGGCCTTGGCGTAGGTCATGTGCGGCATCACGCGCGCATCGGCATGGGTGCGCGGGTCGGCGGTCATGAAGCCGTCCACGTCGGTCCATATCTCGAGGCACGAAGCATTTATCGCAGCAGCCACAATGGCGGCCGTGAAGTCGCTGCCTCCACGGCCAAGGTTGGTAATTTCGCCACTGTCGGCATCGG
>CALBLR010000303.1 GCA_937896015.1 uncultured Prevotellaceae bacterium
GTAGTAGATGTCGTCGTAGTCTTGCGACCATGCAGGCATCGAGGCACTGCTCAATGCCATGAGTCCTAATAGTGTTAATAATCTGTACTTCATAATATAATTACGTTTTTTTGTTTTCTCGTTATCGTTTTGTTGCCTTTTTAGACGCGGTGCTTAACCGAAAGTTTAATTCAAGGCACTAAGTTATAAATATTTCACCGTTTATGCGAGTGCAGCTTTACTTTTGCGCGTCAAATTCACGTTTTTTAAAACACAATTGCCACACTTAGAACTGCATTCAACCATTAAACAGCAAAAATGGTGCTTACTGCATGCAATGCGACATTGCGACCGCTTTAATTCCATTATGGAACGCTTTTTGCCGTGTTGGCACACCAGTGACTTTTTGTCATGCACGGCGGCTGTTTTGGGCAATACTCGGATTTTAGCTACCTTTGCACAGCAATTAGAAAATAATTAGATAGCGAGTACTCAGATGATATCTGTACAGGGACTGACGATGGAGTTTAACAACCAGTTGTTGTTCGACAACATCAGTTATGTGATAAACAAAAAAGACAAAATAGCACTTGTGGGCAAAAACGGCGCCGGCAAGTCGACCATGCTTAAAATCATTGCCGGCCTGCAAGAGCCCACTTCGGGTGTGGTGTCGAAGCCCAAGGGCCTCACCATAGGCTACCTGCCGCAGCAAATGTGTCTCACCGACGGCAACACTGTGAAGCAGGAGGCTGGCAAGGCGTTCGACCACATAAAGGAAATTGATGCCGAACTCGAGCAGGTGAACCAGGAGGTGGCCGACAGCACCGACTACGACAGCGACCGCTACCGGGCGCTGCTCGACAGGCTCACCCATCTCACCGAACTGCAGGCCATGTTCCGCAGCGAGAACGGCGAGGCCGAGATTGAGCGCACGCTGCTGGGCCTCGGCTTTGAGCGTACCGACTTCGACCGCCCCACAAGCGAGTTCAGCGGAGGCTGGCGCATGCGCATCGAGATTGCCAAACTGCTGCTCAGCAAGCCCGACGTGCTGCTGCTCGATGAGCCCACCAACCACCTCGACATTGAGTCGATCCAGTGGCTCGAAGGCTTCCTGAAAAGTCACGGCAACGCACTGCTGCTGGTGAGCCACGACCGCGCGTTTATCGACAATGTGACCAACCGCACCATCGAGATTTCGATGGGCAAGATATATGACTACAAGGTGAATTATTCGCACTTTGTGGAACTGCGCAAAGAGCGCATCGAGCAGCAGATGCACGCCTATGAGAACCAGCAGAAGATGATTCACGACACCGAGGAGTTCATCGAGAAGTTCCGCTACAAGCCCACCAAGTCGGTGCAGGTGCAGAGCCGCATAAAGCAGCTGGCCAAAATCGAGCGCATCGAGGTTGATGAGGTCGACAATTCGCGCCTGCGCCTCAAGTTCCCGCCAGCGCCGCGCTCGGGCGATTATCCCGTGATTGCCGACGGCCTGTCGAAGACCTACGGCGACCACAATGTGTTTCACGATGTCACATTCACCATCAAGCGCGGCGAGAAGGTGGCGTTTGTGGGCAAGAACGGTGCGGGCAAGTCTACGCTGGTGAAGTGCATAATGGGCGAGATTCCCTACGACGGCACACTGAAAATAGGCCACAACGTGAAGATAGGCTACTTTGCGCAAAATCAGGCCCAGCTGCTCGACGGCGAGCTCACGGTGCACGACACCATCGACAATGTGGCCGTGGGCGACATCCGCACGCGCATCAACGACATTCTGGGCGCATTCATGTTTGGTGGCCCGGCTTCGGAAAAAAAGGTGAAGGTGCTTTCTGGAGGCGAGAAGAGCCGCTTGGCTATGATAAAACTGCTGCTTGAGCCGGTGAACCTGCTCATACTCGATGAGCCCACCAACCACCTCGACATGCGCACCAAGGACATCCTCAAGGATGCCATAAACGCTTTCGACGGCACAGTGATAGTGGTGAGTCACGACCGCGACTTCCTCGACGGCCTTGTGAGCAAGGTGTATGAGTTTGGCGGAGGTGTGGTGAAGGAGCACTTGGGTGGCATCTACGACTTTCTTGAAAGCAAGCGCATCGAGTCGCTGCACGAGCTTGAGGTGGACGATAGCCAATCCTCGGTTTCCAAGGCCGCTGCACCCGAAGCCCAGCCCAAGGCCTCTAAACTGAGCTACGAGGAGCAGAAGGAGCGCAACCGCCAAATTAAGCAGGCCGAGAAAAAGGTGGCGTCGCTCGAAAGCCGCATCAGCGAGCTCGAGGGCGAGATAGCCAAGATTGAAGACTCTCTGGCCCAGGGCAACAGTGCCGATGCCGACACCTACAAGCGTCACGCCGCGCTCAGCAGCGAGCTCGAAAGTGTGATGGCGCAGTGGGAGGAGGCCGGCGAGCGGCTTGAACAGATGAAGAATGACAACTAAATTTTTTATAGTATTTTCATATGAACAAAAAGAATTGCTTTTTAATGTCGTTGGCGCTGGTGTCGTCGATGGCAGTGAGCGCCGGCAATCTCGAGAAGGCTGTTGACCGCAGCAATCTTGACACAAGCGTGGCGCCCGGCGAGAACTTTTATCAGTATGCGTGCGGCGGCTGGATGAAGGCCAATCCGCTCGACCCGCAGTATGCGCGTTTCGGCACATTCGACCAGTTGGCCGAAAACAGCCGCGAGCAGCTGAAGAATCTTATTATGAACCTTGGCGACAACCATGCCAAGGGCAGCATTGAGCAGAAGGTGAACGACCTCTTTAAGATGGGCCTCGACAGCGTGCGCCTCAACCGCGAGGGCAACGCTCCGCTCAAGGCCGACATTGCCAAACTCCAGCAGCTTGGCCGCAATGGCGCCTCGGCAGCCATCGCATGGCTGCACAATGGCATTGCCAACCCGTTTTTTGAGTCGGCAGTGATGGCCGACCTCAAGAACTCGAGCGTGAACCTGTTCTATCTGTGCCAGGGTGGCCTTGGCCTTGGCGACCGCGACTACTATATTGAGAACGACGCCAACACCGTGAAGGTGCGCAATGCCTATGCCAAATATGTTGAGCAGGTACTCAAACTCGCCGGCTATAAGGGCGGCGACGCCAAGAAGGCTTCGGCCAGCGTGATGAAGATTGAGACCGAACTGGCACGCGTGGCCATGTCGCGCGAGGAGCAGCGCGACTACTCAAAGCAATACAACATCTACACCTTGGCACAGCTCAAGAGCGATTATCCCAACATCGACTGGGACGCATACTTCGGCGGTCTCGGCCTGAGCCGTGTGGACAAGGTGTGTGTGATGCAGCCCAAGTCAATAGCCAAGGTCAATGAGCTGATGAAGTCGCTAAAGGACAAGGAACTGCAAGACTACCTGGTGTTCAACTACGTGTCGAGCGCAGCCAACTACTTGAGCGACGACTTTATCCGGGCCGACTTCGATATGTTTTCAAAGACCCTTTCGGGCAAGAAGACCATGCAGCCGCGCTGGAAGCGCTCGCTCAGCGTGCCCAACAATCTGCTGGGCGAGGCCGTTGGCCAGCTCTATGTGGCCAAGTATTTCCCGCCAGAATCCAAGAAAAAGATGCAGGAGCTGGTCAACAATCTGCGCGTGGCTTTAGGCGAGCACATCGCCAATCTCTCATGGATGAGCCCCAAGACCAAGGTTAATGCACTGGTTAAGCTCAACAGTTTCACCGTGAAGATTGGCTATCCCGACAAGTGGCGCGACTACAGTGCTGTGAGCATCGACGCCGCCAACTCGTATTGGGACAATGTGAAGGGCGCAAAGCAGTTTGAGGCACAGTACCAGTATTCGCAGCTGGGCAAGCCCGTCGACAAGGACCGCTGGCAGATGACACCGCAAACGGTGAACGCCTACTACGACCCTTCGACCAACGAAATTTGCTTCCCTGCCGCAATTCTGCAACCGCCGTATTTCGATCCCAAGGCCGACGATGCCAGCAACTATGGCGCAATCGGCGTGGTTATTGGCCACGAGATGACCCACGGATTTGACGACCAGGGCCGCAATTTCGACCAAAACGGCAACATGGTGGACTGGTGGACTGCCGACGACGCAGCCAAGTTCCAGAAGCTGGCCGACCGCCTCGGCGCGCAATACAGCGCAGTGGTGGTGGCCGACACTGTTCACGCCAACGGCCAGTTCACAATGGGCGAGAACATTGCCGACCACGGCGGCCTGCGCGTGTCATACAGCGCGTTTAAGAAAACCGAGCAGGGCAAAGGCAACACCCTCATCGACGGCTTTACCCCCGACCAGCGCTTCTATCTGAGCTATGCCAACGTGTGGGCCGCCAACATCACCAAAGAGGAGATACTGCGCCGCACCAAGATCGATCCGCACTCGCTGGGCGTGAACCGCGTGAATGTGGCTATCCGCAACCTTGATTCGTTCTTCAACGCATTCGGCATCAAGGCTGGCGACAAGATGTACCGCGAGCCGGCCGACCGTGTGATTATTTGGTAAAAAGCATCCTTGCCGCGCTGGTGCCTCGCTTTTTTGCCCCGCACCGGCAAGCAGGCTTCGGTTAATACGGGGCACCGCAGTGCGTGCATCATTCCCGCGAATGAGCATCACTGCGGTGCTTTTTTGTGCCCTGTGGGCATCTATCGTGGTTTGTATCAATAATTTTTGTATCTTTGCACACACATACAATTTAAAAGCATATAATGTTAGACCTGCTATTTGAAACAAGTTGGGAGGTTTGCAACAAGGTTGGCGGCATCTATGCGGTGCTGTCGACCAAGGCTAAAACCCTCCAAAAGAAATACAAAGACCGCGTGGTGTTCATTGGCCCCGATGTTTGGACTCCCGACAACAAATCCCCATTTTTCACAGAATGCAAAACTCCGCTCGATGCCTGGCTGCGCCAAGCCGTGCTGCCGCAGGGCATGACGGTTAGGGTGGGACGCTGGAATGTGCCCGGCAAGCCCATTGCCGTGCTTGTGAGCTACAAGTCGCTATACAGCTATAAAAACGAGCTATATGCCGAGATGTGGGACCAGTATCGCGTTGACTCGCTGCACGCCTATGGCGACTACGACGAGTCGTGCATGTTTGCCTATGGTGCGGCCCTGGTGATTGAGAGCATAGTGCTTTGGAGCGAAAATGCCCAGCGCATTGTGGCTCATTTCGATGAGTGGACCACTGGCATGGGACTCTTGGTGATTAAGAGCCACATGCCTTGGGTGGGCACTGTGTTCACCACCCATGCCACATCCATTGGCCGCAGCATTTGCGGCAATGGCAAGCCTCTGTACGACTACATGAGCGGTTACAACGGCGACCAAATGGCATGTGAGCTCAACATGCAGTCGAAGCATTCGCTTGAGAAGGCCGCGGCCCATGCCGCCGATGTGTTCACCACCGTGAGCGAGGTAACCGCACGCGAGTGCGAGCAGCTGCTTGAGCGCCGCCCCATGGTCACGCCCAACGCCTTCGAGCCCACATTCGTGCCCAAAGGGGCTAAAATGCGCATGGCGCGCCAGCAGGCCCGCGAGTGCATGCTGCGGGTGGCCGGCGCGCTCACCGGCACCGACTTCGCCCCCGACACGCTGATTGTGGCCACCTCGGGACGCTGCGAGTATCGCAACAAGGGGCTTGACGTGTGCCTTGATGCTCTAAATGGCCTTCGCAGCCAGCTCGAGCAGGCCAATGCAGAGCGCAAGGTGGTGGCATTCGTGTTTGTGCCCGCTTGGGTCGACAGCGCGCGCCATGACTTGGCCGTGGCTGTGGCCAGCGGCTCGAAGGCTGGCCTGCCCGATCCCGTCATCACCCACACCATCCACAATCCTGACAGCGACAGCGTGTATTGCCGCATAAGGTCGCTGGGCTTCACCAACGACGCCGACAGCACTGTGACGGTGATCTACGTGCCGTCGTATCTCAACGGCACCGACGGCATATTCAACATGGCCTACTACGACCTGCTTGCTGGCGTTGATGTCACCATGTTCCCGTCATACTACGAGCCGTGGGGCTACACCCCGCTCGAGAGCGTGGCCTTCGGTGTGCCCACAGTCACCACCAATCTGTCGGGCTTCGGCCAGTGGGTGCTCAGCTCCTGTGGCGACGACTTTGCACAGACTGGCGTCAGAGTGGTGCCTCGCACCGACTCAAGCTACCACCAAACGGTGGACGGTGTGCAGAGCGCCGTGGCCGAGGTGTGGCGATGGGACAGCGCCATGGCGCAGAAGGCGGGCCGCAACGCACAGAAGACGGCGAAACTCGCCACGTGGGACAAGTTTATGGCTTACTATTACGAGGCCTACGACCGCGCGCTTGAGTGCGCAGCCTCGCGCAAGAAATGATTACCGGCACCGCACACGTGCAGTGCGGCAAGCATACAGTTACTAATAGAAACAATTACAAACCCTTGTTTATGAAAATACAAGTTAGCAACACTAATGCTCCCGTGTGGAGAAACATTACAGTGAAGTCGGAGCTTCCCGCAAAGCTTAAGAAGCTCGACGAACTGTCGAAAAACCTCTGGTGGGTGTGGAACAGCGAAGGCAAGAGCCTGTTTCACGACCTTGACCCCGAGCTGTGGCATGCCACTGGCGAGAACCCCGTGCTCATGCTGCAGAAGATCCGCTCCGAGCGTCTGAAGGAAATTCTCGACGACGACGTGATGATGGAGCGCATCAGCACCGTCTATGCCCACTTCAAGGACTATATGAAGCAGCCCTTGCGCACCGATGCCCCCTCGGTGTCGTACTTCAGCATGGAGTATGGCCTGTGCAGCGCCCTGAAGATTTATTCTGGCGGCCTCGGCATCCTTGCAGGCGACTACATTAAGGAGGCAAGCGACCGCCGATACAATATGACGGCTGTGGGCTTCCTCTACCGCTACGGATATTTCACCCAGTCAATTTCGATGGAGGGCGACCAGATAGCCAACTACGAAGCGCAGAACTTCAACCAGCTGCCCATCGAGCCTGTGCTCGACGCCGAGGGCAAGCAGATGATTCTTGAGGTGCCTTATCCCGGCCGAGTTATCTATGCCAACATTTGGCGCGTGAACGTGGGCCGTGTGAAGCTGTTCCTGCTCGACACCGACATCGACCTCAACAGCGAGTGGGACCGTCCCATCACCCACCAGCTGTATGGAGGTGACTGGGAAAACCGCATCAAGCAGGAATACCTGCTGGGCATTGGCGGCGTGCTCATGCTCAAAAAGCTCGGCATCAAGAGCCAGCTGTATCATTGCAACGAAGGCCACGCCGCACTGCTCAACCTGCAGCGCCTTGTGGACTATGTGCAGGACGACGGTCTTAGCTTTAACGAGGCCCTTGAGGTGGTGCGCGCATCGTCGCTCTACACCGTTCACACCCCCGTGCCAGCCGGCCACGACTACTTCGACGAGGGCCTGTTTGGCAAGTACATGGGTGAATTTCCAGCAAAACTCGGCATTTCGTGGGCCGACCTCATGAACATGGGCCGCGAAAACCCCGACACCAACGAAAAGTTCTCGATGAGCGTGTTTGCGCTCAACACCACACAGGAGTCCAACGGCGTGAGCTGGCTTCACGGCCAGGTGTCGCGTAAAATGTTCCAAGGCGTGTGGAAGGGCTTTGCCCCCGAGGAGTCGCACGTGGGCTATGTCACCAATGGCGTGCACATGCCCACCTGGGCCGCTTCGGAGTGGAAGGAGTATTATGCCAAACTGTTTGGCGACGACTTCATGGAGCACCAGGAAGACGAGAAAACATGGGCTCCTATCCTCGACGCCCCCGACGAGGAGGTGTGGGCCATGCGCATGAGGCTCAAAAACAAGTTCATCAATTTTGTGAAGAAGGATTTCAGCGCCAGCTGGCTCAAAAACCAGGGCGATCCGCAGCGCGTGATTTCCATCCTTGAGAAAATCAACCCCAACGCACTGCTCATTGGCTTTGCACGCCGCTTTGCCACCTACAAGCGCGCCCACCTGCTCTTCACTGACCTCGACCGCCTGTCGCGGATTGTGAACAACGAAAAGTTTCCTGTGCAATTCATCTTTGCCGGCAAGGCCCATCCGGCCGACGGCGCCGGCAAGGATCTGATTAAGCGCATTGTAGAAATCTCGAAGCGCCCCGAGTTCCTGGGCAAAATCATCTTCCTCGAAAACTACGACATGACGGTGTCGAAGCGCCTCATCACAGGCGTCGACATCTGGATGAACACGCCCACGCGTCCTCTTGAGGCATCGGGCACTTCAGGCGAGAAGGCCGAAATGAATGGCCTGCTCAACTTCTCGGTGCTCGACGGCTGGTGGTATGAGGGCTATCGCGAAGGTGCCGGCTGGGCGCTCACCGACAAGCGCACCTACACCGACCAGGGCCAGCAGGACAAGCTCGACGCAGCCACCATCTACTCGATGCTCGAGAACCAAATCATTCCCCTCTACTTCGCCAAGAACTCTAAGGGCTACTCGCCCGAGTGGGTGCAGTACATCAAAAACTCGATTGCCCACATTGCGCCCAACTACACCATGTCGAGAATGCTGCGCGACTACATCGACCGCTTCTACAGCAAGGAGGGCGAGCGCACTGCCAAACTTTGCGCCAACAAGTTTGCGCTGGCCAAGGAGATTGTGGCCTGGAAGGAGAATGTGGCATCGAAGTGGAACGATGTGAAGTGTCTCGACATCAACATCAGCGACAGCCTTAAAAACGCTTCGCCCGAAGGTGCGCCCATCGAGGCCACCGTTAAGATCGACACTGCCGGCCTTGGCGACAGCATCGCCCTCGAACTGGTTACTTATCACGTTATCGATGGCGAGGAGAAGTTCCACGGCACGCGCCAGTTTAAGCTCGTGTCCACCGAAGGCAGCGTCAACACCTACCACTTGAAGGATAAAATCAACGACTCAGGCATATTCCGCTATGGCTTCCGCATCTACCCGTGGAACAAGAATCTGCCCCACCGTCAGGATTTCGCCTACATGAAGTGGATTTAATGTGCGCTTAGCGCTATAAAAAACATTATCAGCAGAGCCGCCAATGCCGTAACGCGCATCATCGGCTCTGCTTTTTTATTGCGCCGTCGTGCAAATTGCATTACCTTTGTATGGCAGAAAACATCAATATTACCATATATGGCTAAACTGAAATTTATAGGCATAATCCCGGCACGCTACGGCTCGAGCCGTTTCCCGGGCAAGCCGCTTGCCATGCTCTGCGGGCAAACGGTGATTGAGCGCGTGTGGCGACAGGCCCGCAAGGCGCTCGACACGGTGATAGTAGCCACCGACGACGAGCGCATTGCCGCCGCCGTAGCCGCATTCGGCGGCAAGGCGGTGATGACCAGTCCCAACCACAAGAGCGGCACCGACCGCTGCTATGAGGCCTACGTCACCAACGGAGGCGGTGAAGACGTGGTGATCAACATTCAGGGCGATGAGCCATTTGTGCGTCCCGAACAGATCGAGGCCCTCATGCAGTGTTTCGACGACGACACTACCGACATTGCCACGCTGGTCAAACCCTTTGCGCCAAGCCGCAGCTATGCCGAGCTTGAAAATCCCAATGCGCCCAAGGTGGTGGTGAACAAAAATATGAACGCATGCTACTTTTCGCGTTCGGTGATTCCATATTTGAGGAATTGCGACAAGGAGGAGTGGCCGCGCCGCGTGCAGTATTACACCCATTTGGGCATGTATGCCTACCGTGCCGGAGTGCTGGCCGAGGTCACTCGGCTGCCGCAGTCGCCGCTTGAACTGGCCGAGTCGCTCGAGCAGCTGCGCTGGCTTGAAAATGGCTACAAAATAAAGGTGGGCGTCAGTGAGTACGAAACCATTGGGATCGACACCCCCGCCGACTTGAGCAACGCCGAGCACATAATTAGAAACGCTGAGCAGCATGGCAATGAGCAATCCCGACAGGACTAAGGCGCCAGCCACGTGGCCATTCACCAGTGTCCGCCTCGATTTTCCCCAGCCCATAAGGCTGTCAAACGGAATTGAAACCTATGTGGTGGGCAATGGAGAGGACGAGGTGTGCCGCATTTCGTGGTATCTGCCCGGCGGAAAGTTTCAGGAGCGTGTGCCAATGCAGGCTTCGCTCACGGCAATGTCGCTGTTTGAGGGCTGTGAGGGCATGACGGCGCAGCAGGTGGCCGATACCTTCGACAGCTATGGGGCTATGAAATCGGCCCAGGCCTTCGACAATGTCACACTCGTAGAACTGTCGTCGCTCAATAAGTTTTTGCCCCGCGTGCTGCCTGCATGGGTGCGGTGTGTCACCGCTCCGGCTTTCTCCGAGGCCGGGGTGGAGGTTAAGCGCCAATATGTGGCAAGCAGCATTGCCAATATGCAGCAAAAGGTGAAGTATCTTGCCACCTGCGAGATGAACCGCCTCTATTACGGCCCTGGACATCCGCTGGCGCACGTCAGCACGCCTGACGAAGTCGAGGCCATTGCTGCCGA
>CALBLR010000304.1 GCA_937896015.1 uncultured Prevotellaceae bacterium
CGCTCTCACCGGCGGCAACACTGTGCTGCCCACAGCCGTCGCTGTCAAAAGCCCCAGTCCGGACGATGCAACCGCCCTTGGCCGCCGCTATCTTGAGCGCGAGCTAAGCAGCCGCGGCATCGGCTGCACAGGCTCGCAGAAGTTCGCCATCGAACTCAGGCTCGACTCCAAGGCGGCCGGCGGCAATGCCGAGGGCTACACCATGACCGTGGAGGCCGGCCGCATCGTCATCACCGGCGCAGCCGAGGCCGGCGTGCTCAACGGTGTGAAGACGCTCGTTGCCGCCATCGACCACAGCAAGGACCGCTCGCTGCCCAATGCCGAGATCGCTGATGCCCCCGACATGGGCTACCGCGGCTTCATGCTCGACATTGCCCGCAACTTCATCCCATACGCCCACATCAAGCAGTTCGTCGACCTGCTTGCCTACTACAAAATCAACACATTTCAGTTCCACTTCACCGACGATGAGGCCTGGCGGCTTGAAATTCCCGGTCTGCCCGAGCTCACTCAAGTGGCCTCGCGCCGCGGCTGCACGCTCACCGAGAGCGACTATCTGGCGCAGATATTCGACGGCAACGGCAACCCTGACGACCCCGAGCAGAGCGCCAACGGCCATCTCACGCGCAATCAGTTTGTGGAACTGCTGCGCTACGCCCACGAGCGTGGCGTGCGTGTAATTCCCGAAATCGAGACTCCAGGCCACGCCCGCGCGGCCAAGGTGGCCATGAAGAGCCGCTACCGCCGCCTGCTGCCCACCGACAGCGTGGCCGCCAACCAGTATGTGCTGTGGGACGATGCCGACCAAAGCGTGTTCTCGTCGGCCCAAAACTACCACGACAATGTGCTGAATGTGGCCAGCGAGGGCGTATACCGCTTCATCGACAAGGTGGTCACCGAACTGCAAAAAATGTATGCCGACGCCGGTCTCAAGCTCGACATCGTGCACCTTGGCGGTGATGAAGTGCCCGCCGGCTCATGGGACAAGACCCCGTCGGTGCTTGCGCTCATGAAGCGCGAAAACCTTAAGAATGCCCACGAGGTGAGCCAATACTACATGCGCCGCGTCACCGACATCCTGTATCCGCGCGGCATCCGCGTGGAGGGCTGGCAAGAGGTGGCTCTGGGCCACGACTCGGCCTACAATGCCGTGATGGCCCCGCGCTTTGCAGGCGTCAATGCCTGGAGCACTGTGGGCCGCAGCGACACCGTGCCCTACGCCATTGCCAATGCCGGCTATCCCGTCATAATGTCCAACGTCACCAACTTCTATATGGACATGGGCTACAACTGGCACCAGTATGAGATAGGCCTGCACTGGGGTGGGGCGGTCGACGAGTTTGCCGCCTTCGACGCCCAGCCGTGGAACATCTACCGCTCGGCCCGCACCGCCTACAACGGCGCACCCGTCGATTTGCAAAACGCCGCCCGCGGCAAGGTGCAGCTTAAGCGCCCGGCCAACGTCATCGGCGTGCAGGCGCAGCTGTGGGGCGAGACGCTGCGCAATTGGGGCATGGTGCAGTACTACTGCCTGCCCAAGGTGTTCGGCCTCGTGGAGCGTGGCTGGAACTCACGCCCGGAGTGGGGCGAAGACTACACCGACACCACCCGCTACACGGCCGACCGCAACGCCTACAACCTGCGCATATGGCGCGAACTGCCGCTGCTCACCCGCCGCGGCTACAGCTTCCGCATTCCACAGCCGGGCATAGTGGTGCGCGATGGCCGCCTGCTGGCCAACACGCAATACCCGTCGGGGCTCACGGTGCGCTACACCACCGACGGCAGCGAGCCCACGCTCGACTCTCCCGTGTGGACCGCCCCAGTGGCCCTGCCCGCAGGCACCACCCTGGTCAAGGCCAAAGCCTACTACTCGCCCACGCTTGCCAGCGTCACCACCTATCTGTGGCTCCCCGTCAAGCCCTAAGCGCTTAACCGCAAACCGCTTGCCCTGCACCACCAAAACTGCCAATAGCACAAAAGGCAGACTGCCGCTCACCGGTGGTCTGCCTTTTGGCTTTATTCAAAAGCGATTATAAAACGTGCGTCAATAATCTCTCTTGCTGTAAACTCACTGCATGTCTTTCAGCGATTGAGCTTTGCCTATAAACAGGATTGTGCCCGTGCTCACTTCGCGAATCACATACACAAACGGGGTGTCGACAATAAAGTCTTTGTCAACGACTTTGCCATCTCTACCCGAACTTCCCGTAACTACAACCACTTTTGTGCCTTGCTCGTTCACCTCAATGTTTATTTTTTGCTTGAATGTGCTAAGCGACAAGTCTTTGGCCGCAAAGGCCGATGACTCGTCAAACATCGGCCTGAAGTCGGCGTTGTCGGTAAACGCATTCTTTATGCCGAGTTTTCTGAGGGCTTTGATCATTTCATTGGTTAGTTTTGCGCTGAAACGCGGCAGGTACAGTACGCATGTGCTGGCTTTGGCCGAACTCAGCAGACTTTCATAGTCGGTCGCCAATTGGTTGCTCACATAGTCGTTGATGTTAATCTCAGGCTTAGGCACAATCACATCCATCACAAAAGCACCATTGCCATAGGGCACCTCAATTAAATCAGCGTTTTCACCGATGCTGACAGGCATCTGGCCTTCGCTTCTCATCATCATTATATTTTCGGTCCGATTCATGTAATTGGTGAAGTTTCCAGGCTTTGTGGCTTTCTCGTCAAAGGTGTATTTCCATTTGCCATCGAATGTGCCGGAGTTCACCACGCAGAATCGTGTTTGGCTGCTTATGTCTTGCGGATCAAATATCGCGCTGATTTCACCATTGGTGGCTTTGTTCACCCATGCGTTGATGTCTTGCAGCGCTTTAGTGTGATTGCCCTTGAAGTCGGCTGTGCCCATATTGGCTTTGTAATAGCCGTTGCAGGCGTTTTTGAAGTCGCTTGACGGCTTCATGCTGCCGTCAACCCAAACAGCGTTGGCAAATGTCAGCTTGGTTCGGTTGTCTGCATTAAGCAGGCCGGTGGTCACCTTTTTGTAATACTCATTAATTTCGTTGGCCTCACTGGCATCCAAATGCAAAGCAGCTATGATTTCGCTGCTTGTGGCTTCGCCCGAGCCGTTGGCCAGCATCGACAGCACTGCCGATGCGCTGAATGGTGCCACAAGCACATTCTTGTCGGCCGAGTTCGATGCCTTCAGCAAGTCGATTGCAAACTCCACGTTGCTTTGTGAAATCACCTTTTGCGCAGGGGTCAGCTGAATGTCGGCCCGTGGGGTTGCCTCAGGTTCTCCATCGCTGTTGCAGCCGGTCATCACAGCGCAAGCCAGCAAAGCAGCCGTCATTGCGCCCAGTCTTTTGATTATCCTCATGTCTCTATAAGTTTGTTGTTAAACATTAATTTTATTTCTCTCGTATATTATTGTTTGGTGCATAAGCGATTAATAATTTTTTTCGCGGTAAAATTAGGTTTAAAATTCATTATTTGAAATATTTTTAATGTTAAAATGTGTGAATATTTATTGACGTCTGCGTTTATTTCATGGCAAGTGAGAATGGGGCGGGTTGGGGTGGTGGCTGAGGGCGATTTTGCGATTTTATTTGCCTATCAGTGAAAAGAGTATTAATTTTGCACTGATTTTATAAAATCGGAAAAACAAAGATGAAGATTATAACTAAGGTTGACGAACTTAAAAATGCCGTCAAGGCATATCGTCACGAGGGTAAGACCATTGGCCTTGTCCCCACTATGGGTGCGCTTCACGGTGGCCACAAGTCGCTGGTCGACCGCGCACGCCGCGAAAATGATGTGGTGGTGGTTAGCGTGTTCTTAAACCCTACCCAGTTCAACAATAAGGAAGATCTGCGCACCTATCCGCGCACTGCCGAGGCCGATGCCGCCCTGCTTGAGGGCTGCGGCGTTGACATCGCATTCATGCCCACTGTGGCCGACGTCTATCCCGAGCCCGACAACCGCGTGTTCCACCTTGGCCCCGTGGCCGAGGTCATGGAGGGCGCCATGCGTCCGGGCCACTTCAATGGCGTGTGCCAAATTGTGAGCAAGCTGTTTGCCATGGTTGAGCCCGACCGTGCCTACTTTGGCGAGAAGGACTTCCAGCAGATAGCCGTGATCCGCGCCATGGTGGAGCAGCTGGGCCTTAAGCTGCAAATCGTGCCCTGCCCAGTGGTGAGGGAAGACGACGGTCTGGCCAAGAGCAGCCGCAACGTGCGCCTCACCCCCGAGGTGCGCAAGGTGGCTCCCAACATCTACCGCGTGCTGCGCGAGAGCGTGGACTACTCCAAGACCCACACTGTGGCCGAGACCCACGACTGGGTGGTGGAGCAAATCAACGCCTATCCGCTGATGGAGGTGGAGTATTTCTCGATTTGCGACGGCCGCACGCTTCAGCCTGTGGACCAATGGACCGACACCCCCTATGTGGTGGGCTGCATCACGGTATATTGCGGCGACGTGCGCGAAATCGACAATATCGCCTACCGCAAGTAGGGGGGGGGCGCTCAACCCCAATGGCAAAT
>CALBLR010000305.1 GCA_937896015.1 uncultured Prevotellaceae bacterium
CAGCGTCGGTGTAGGTGGCTTGCTGCCCTATGGCCGAAGTGTTCACGGTGGCCACAAGCGCGCCGTTGCGCATCACCTTCACGGCCGTGAGACTTGCAAGGGCGTTGCCCTGAGCATCGATCGAGGGGTTGGTCCAGCTGAGCGTGACACTGTTGCCGCTCAAAGTGGCTTTGCGGCCGGTCACGCGGTCGGGCGCTCCGGCAGCCACATCGATGTAGGGTACCATAAGGCCGCCCATGCTGCTCGAGCAGCCGTCCATCTTAAGCGCGCCGAGCCGTGTGGCCTTGCCCGTGGCCTTGTCCACGGTGTAGAGCGAGTAGTCGCCATTGTTGGCCCAATAGAGAGTGCCGGTGTTGTAGTCGAAAGCCATCGTCTGGTCGTAGGCGGCATCCACCCCTGTGTAGCCCACTGGCGAGCACAGCGCCGTGGCCTTGTCGATGGTGTAGAGAGTGTCGCTCGTGGCGATGCCATACAGCTGGCCGGCCTTGTCGGCCGCAAGAGCAATAATGTAGAGGCCGGTGCCTCCGGCGGTCTTGAACTTGGCAAGGCGCGTAACAGCACCCGAGGCGATGTCCATCGAAGCCAGATACTCGTTGCCCGTCTGCACGCCCAGCACCTTGCCGGTGCTGTAGTCATAGGTCATGTCGACGAGTTTGCTGCCCTTCGAGCCCACCAGAGTGCGCTCGCCGGTGTTGATGTCGATGGTGTATAGCCCTTCAAAAGTGCTTTGGGTGCCTGGCTGCACAGCCTGGGCATACCACTTGTAGTTGTAATAGAAGCCGCTGTAGCACACGCCCTTGCTGCTTTGGTCACTGAGCAGGGTCAGGGCCTCGGTGTTGGCGGGGTCGATTTTCACTGGGCCGCGCTTGGCGGTGAGGGCTCCGCGCTGCCACGTCTGGTAGCCGTAAAGCCCCGTGCCGGCACTTGCCGTGACCGCCGCAGCAGCCATGAGTGCCAGCAATAGGTAATTCTTGTTCATAGATGAAAACATTAACGGTTATTATAATTTGACTGAATTGGCAACAAAATTACAACAATCCCGTGAGACTTCACAACTTTTTGTCACAACTGCATTCAATTTAATTTCTCGCCGCCTGCGCCCGCAAGAGCCAGTGCCATGCGTTTTGAGTCAAGATTGAAGTGGCATATTGGGTGTGATTATGAAAATTATAGCTAACTTTGCCACCACACGAAAACGACACCAAAATGAGCGAAAACTACATAGTATCGGCACGCAAATACCGCCCGTCGTCGTTTGGCACGGTGGTGGGCCAGCAGGCCCTGACCCACACGCTGAAGACGGCCATAACGAGCCACCGGCTGGCGCACGCCTACCTGTTTTGCGGCCCGCGAGGCGTGGGCAAGACCACATGCGCGCGCATCTTTGCCAAGGCCATCAACTGTGAGCACCTCACCGCCGACGGCGAACCGTGCAACGAGTGCGAGTCGTGCCGCGCCTTCAACGAGCAGCGGTCATACAACATAGTGGAACTTGACGCGGCCAGCAACAACTCGGTGGACGACATTCGCAACATCGTGGACCAGGTGCGCATCCCGCCTCAGGTGGGACGCTACCGCGTGTTTATCATCGATGAGGTGCACATGCTGTCGCAGGCAGCCTTCAACGCATTTCTTAAAACGCTCGAAGAGCCGCCAGAATATGCCATATTCATCCTCGCCACCACCGAGAAGCAGAAAATCATACCCACCATTCTGTCGCGCTGCCAAATCTACGACTTCGCGCGCATCACCGTGCCCGACATAGTGCAGCAGCTGCAGGGCATA
>CALBLR010000306.1 GCA_937896015.1 uncultured Prevotellaceae bacterium
TGGGCAGCGACTCGCTGTTTAACGAAATCGAACTGCTGTCGATGATCGACGAGGGGTTTAGGCGTTTCGGCGTCGGCATCACCATTAAGCTCAATAACCGCAAGGTGCTTAGTGGCATCGCCGAGGTGATAGGCGCCCCCGACAAGATAGTGGACATTACTGTGGCTATCGACAAGATTGACAAAATAGGCATCGACAATGTGAATGCCGAGTTGCGCGAGAAAGGCCTTGGCGAAGAGGCCGTGGCCACGCTGCAGCCGCTGCTCACGCTGGCGGGCTCCAACGCCGAGAAGCTGGCCACGCTCAAGACACTGCTGGCCAAGAGCGAAGTGGGCAACAAAGGCATCGAAGAAATTGAGTATGTGCTGGGGCATGTGGAAAGCCTCAACCTGAAGTCGACCGTTGAACTCGATGTGTCACTGGCTCGCGGCCTCAACTACTACACGGGCACCATCCTTGAGGTGAAGGCCAACGATGTGGTGATGGGCAGCATCACGGGCGGCGGACGCTATGACAACCTGACTGGCGTGTTTGGCATGCCGGGCACCTCGGGCGTGGGCATCAGTTTTGGCGCCGACCGCATATTCGACGTGCTCAACACGCTCAACCTATATCCGGCCGATACGCTGGCGTCGACCAAGGTGCTGTTCATCAACTTCGGCGAGAAGGAGGCCAGCAAATCGCTGGGCTACATCATGCAGTTGCGCGCGGCTGGAATTTCGGCCGAATTGTTCCCCGACGCCACCAAGATGAAGAAGCAAATGAATTATGCCAACGTGAAGCAAGTGCCATTTGTGGCTATGGTTGGCGACAACGAGCTTGCCACCGACACCATAGCCCTTAAGGACATGGCCACTGGCGAGCAGCAAAGCCTCACCCTTGCGCAGGTGGTGGAGAAACTGAAATAAGAACCCCCAGCCTCAACCGAAAGGCAAAAAATAATGAGCGGCGATGCAATAGATTTTGCATCGCCGCTCATCGCATTTATGCCTGTCGGGAGATCTTAAATAATCACTTCAAGCCGATTTTCTTGGCGATAGCGTCGGGCACGGCTGCCTTGTTCACATATATGTCCATAGTTTTTGCAAGGAAGTAGGCTTCGCTCACATAGAAGAAGCCGTGATAAAGTTGGTTGGTGTCCCAACTGTTTTGCACCTTGTAGTATTTGTTGCCCTTCTGGTCAACGGCCTTGCCCACGATCACCATGCCGTGGTCGTCGGTGGTCTCCTTGTTGTCAAACATCTCTTGGCGCGACTCCTGAGTCACCTTCTGCTCCTCAACCGGGCCTTTGATTTCCCACTTTTCGGCTTCGCGGTCTTTGTCGCTAAGCTGCTCCCAGCGGTCGTGGTCAGAGCCTTTGAGGTCTTTCTCGTCCTTACCCTTAGGCAGCACGGCGTAACCCTTGCGAAACTTGAAGCCCACCTCGCTCACGTCGGCTGCCCATTCCACGGGATAGCCCTTGTCGATGGCATTGTCCACAATCGCCTTCATTTCTTCCATTTTCACATTCATATAGTCGCCCCACAGCCAGTTGTCGGCCACCTCAAGCTTAAACGGCTTGTAGTAGGGGTGATGGGTGAACGAAGTAACGCCAATGTAGTCGTTGAGATTTATGGGCAGCGACTCGGCATAGCTTTTGGGAGTGTAGGTTTTGCCCTGCCACTCAAACGTTTCGGGCAGTTTGCCAAGGTAGGCGTTAAGAATGCCCTTAAAGCCCTCGATCCATGCAGGCGACAGTTTTTTCTGCTGGTTTTTGCTTATCACCTTCAGGTATGACGACAGAGC
>CALBLR010000307.1 GCA_937896015.1 uncultured Prevotellaceae bacterium
GTACGTTAAGCACAAGAACCCGAAAAACGATATGCTCTACAATCTGCTCATTTATGATGTGTCGTCGGGGCAGAATTATCCGCGCATCGTTGCCGCCGATTCTGGCAGCCTGAGCATGACCAAGGATAAAACACACCTTGTGCTGAAGCTCTACAAGGGCGATTGGTATGAGGATGTGGCCATGGGCTCTAACTCCTCTGTGGGCACCAATATGTACCGGCGCGAGGCTTTCGACACCAAGGACATCTTCATACCGTATGATGCCAACTTCACCCGCATGGACGACCAAACCATGAAGTCGCAATACATAGGCAAGAACATATCCGAACTCAACCACACCATCGACTCTGTGTCGAAACACGTCGATTCGGTGGGCAACGATATTGCCATGCAAATGAAGGTGCTGCCCGTGGTGGGCATGCCATCGGTCACTACTGAGATAAAGGACGACACTTGCCGCGTGGAGGTGCCGGTGCGTCAGGTGGCGCTTGCGCATCCTGTTGACTTCGATTCGCTGTGCAATGCCCTGTCGGTTCCCGACCGTTTGTCGCTCGTTTCGGAGGCTTTGAGCCGTGCGTCAATGGCCAAGCAAGACAATGAGTTCCGCAGCTATTCAATGACCGAGGACAAGTTCACCATACGCCGCCATCAAATCGAGCTGCAAAAAAAGTTCACCCTGTCGCTTGCGTGTCTCATCTTCTTTTTCATAGGCGCGCCGCTTGGCGCCATCATTCGCAAGGGTGGCTTGGGTACGCCTATAGTGATATCGGTGCTGCTGTTCATAGTGTATTACATTATCGACAATATGGGCTACAAGCTGGCCCGAGACGGCCGTTGGGAGGTGTGGCATGGCATCTGGCTCAGTTCGGCTGTGCTTCTGCCTTTGGGCATATTCCTCACCTATAAGGCCGTCAACGACTCGGCTGTGCTCAACATGGACGCTTACCGCAATTTCTTCCGCCGCCTTGCCGGTATGCATCAGGTGCGCAAGCTCACTCTCAAGGAGGTTGTCATCGAGGAGGTGGAGACGCCGGTTGCCGTCCAGCGGCTGCATGAGCTGCGCGGTGCCGCTTCGGCATTCCTGCGCCGATACCCTGGTCGCATGAGTTTCATCCGCTATTGGATGTATGGCTACGACAAAAAGGCTCTGCGCGGCTTGTCGGCTCAAATCGACGGAGTGGTTGAGTATTTGTCCAATTCCCGTAGTCAGCTTGTCATCAACAAGGCCATGGATTTTCCCGTGGTGCGCCAGCTGCTCATTTATCATCCCACCAACTATCCCAAGTTGGGCGTTGTGTTGGCGGCTTTGCTGCCGCTGTCACTGCCGCTCTACCTTGTTGCCCTCAAGCATCAGGCTAATCTCAAGTATGACGTGAATCTCACGTGTAAGGTGTGCGACGAGCTGCTTGCCATATTGCAAGAAGATGGTGGTGACGCAGACACGGCTGTGAAATCCGAAAACGAATAAGTCACATTATATATATAACATAGAAATTATGAGCGAATACGACAAAATACAACTCAATACTATCGATGAGGCCATTCAGTCGATGAAGAATGGCGAGTTTGTGATTGTGGTCGACGATGAAGATCGTGAAAACGAGGGAGACTTCATTATAGCGGCCGAAAAAATCACAGAAGAGAAGGTCAATTTCATGCTTCGCGAGGGCAGGGGAGTGCTGTGCGCTCCGCTCACCACGCAGCGTTGCCATGAACTTGACTTGAACATGCAGGTTGAAGATAATACTTCGATGCTTGGCACACCGTTTACCGTGACCGTAGACATGCTCAAGGGGTGCACCACTGGTGTGTCGATGCACGACCGTGCTGTCACGATACGCGCTTTGGCCGATCCGGCCACAAAACCTTCCGATCTCGGTCGCCCTGGCCACGTTAATCCGCTTCGCGCACAAGACAAGGGTGTGCTCACGCGTGCCGGCCACACCGAGGCCTCTATCGACCTCACGCGCCTTGCTGGCCTTTACCCTGCGGCTGCCTTGATCGAGATTATCAACCCAGATGGCACTATGGCGCGTCTGCCGCAACTCAAAAAGGTGTCAGAAAAGTTCAATATCCCCATAATCTCAATAAAAGACCTCATTGCCTACCGTCTGCGCACCGAGCGCATCGTTGAGGTGGGCGAGGAGGTAGACTTGCCCACCGAATACGGCCATTTCCGCCTTATCCCGTTCAAGCAGCTCAACAATGGCTTGGAGCACGTGGCGCTTATCAAGGGCGAGTGGACTCCCGACGAGTCTATTCTGGTGCGGGTGCATTCGTCGTGCGCCACTGGCGACATATTTGGCTCGCTGCGATGCGAGTGCGGCGATCAGCTGCACATGGCCATGCGCATGATTGAGACGGCCGGTAAGGGTGTGCTTGTGTATATGAATCAAGAGGGGCGTGGCATTGGGCTTATGAATAAGATCAAGGCCTACAAACTTCAGGAAAACGGTTACGACACAGTTGACGCTAACGTGCACCTCGGCTTTAAGCCCGATGAGCGCGACTATGGCGTGGGGGCGAACATTCTCCGTATTCTTGGCGTGAAAAAAATGCGTCTTATGACCAACAACCCGGTTAAGCGCGTTGGGCTTGAAAGCTATGGCCTCGAAGTGGTGGAGAATGTGCCTATCGAAATTGAGCCGAATAAATACAACAAATTCTATATGCACACCAAAAAGGTGCGGATGGGGCACAATTTGCACAAAGTTCACTGATGTGCCATGTGAAATTTGAATTGTAACGCAAAGAAAAGGTGCGGACCCAATCGGGCCTGCACCTTTTTTGCTTCCCCGTCCACCAAGCCCGTAAGGCCCAAAAAATCCCCAAAACATGCTATGCAGCATAAAAAATCACCCGGTCTGAAAAAATCTCATTTTTACCGATCTGTAAC
>CALBLR010000308.1 GCA_937896015.1 uncultured Prevotellaceae bacterium
CCGCCACAGGCACAACGCATGACGCTGGCAACAGCCAGATTGGCGACTCATTTCCTCCCATAATATACCTGCCGCATCCTATACCCCCCACCACACAACCACCCACCAACGTGACCAGCAGCAGCCGACCCGTTACAGGCAAGGGCCGCACAATTGAGACACTTGGCACCGTGTATGACATAGCAGAGAGCCGCGACGCACTGCTGGCACTGCTGTCGAACGGGCGCGTGCTGAAAATCGACAAAAACACCGGGCAATCAAGCATCGTCGACGGCCACAAGCGCAACATCACCGCCATCACCGCCACTGCCAGCGGCACACTGCTGGGCTACGAGCCCTATAAAGGACTCGTGGACTATGCCAGCAATGCGGTGATATGGACTCCCGAGGACCAAAGCCAGAAATTTGGCCTGGCCACCAATCCCGTGACCAATGAAATTGCCGCGCACAGCGACCAGTGGATAGTGACCATGGACGCCAAGGGCGACGAGCACGCCGCCTACGACGTGACTGGCCGTGGCGATGTGGCCTTTGACCGCGGCGGCGCGCTGTGGTGCAGCGTGGCAAACCATGGCTATGCCCGCAGCCACAAGGGCGAGACCGTGGGCGACAACATCACCTTTGGCAACTCAAACGCCATCAGTTGGATGGGCGGCGGACGCGACGGCCGCATAATGGCCATCACCCACGAGGGCGTGTGGAGCCTCGACCCGGCCACATCGGCCACCACTCTGCTCTGCCCATCCCGCGGCGAGAGCACCGTGCTGCGCATGCTGGTCTACAACGCCGACGAGTGCTTCGCCCTTAACACTGCCAACAACACCATACACGTCTACAACGGCGAGATTGCCCCAACTGGCCACACCGCCATCACTACCCCCGACCCCTTCGGCACAGGCGTGGCGCGCAGCGCCATTAAATGGATTCACGCCGACTCGCTTGGCAACCTGTGGATTGCCACCGCTACCGGCATGAGCACCTACCGCAAAGGCGGCATCAAGGGCTATGGCAATTTCAACGGTGTGATAGACGCAACTATAAAATAACTTATTATTCACCCACACAACACCCAAACAAACTACCATGAAAAAATCATTCCTTGCCATGGCCATGGCTGTGCTGTGCACGCTGGCCGTGACGGCACAAAAGAAGCGTGTGGCCACCACCGGTGGCGGCGGCAAGTTTGCCGTGCTGCGCATGAACGAACTGAAAGACCTCAACCAAGGCCCCACCAAAGTGTTTTTCGTGGCCATGTATGACGGCAACAAAGTGTATGCCCTCGACAAGAAGACCGGCGCTGTGGCCGTGATGCTGGGCAAAAACAACGACGACAGCCGCCCCGAAGTGCTCTCGGTGTGCGAGCTGGCCGACGGCCGCATACTGATGGCCACCGAAAGCGCCACATTTGAGTGGAACGGCAGCAG
>CALBLR010000309.1 GCA_937896015.1 uncultured Prevotellaceae bacterium
GCCTTCAACGCCCACGCCCAATACCGAAGTCACCTGCTTGCGCAGCTCAAGACCTGCCACGCCGCGCATATTCTGCCAGAATGAGTAGTGCTGGAACGGAGCCACACCGCCACCCTTCAGGGTAATAGACCAGTTGTCGGAAAATTTGCTGCCTTCCACAGTGACCTGTGCCTGAGCAGCCACGCAGCCACACATGAGGGCTGCTGCCAAAATAATCTTTTTCATACCTAAAATATGTTTTTTATAAAACTATAATTAATTGTCTATTCTGCATTGCACTCTTGGTGCAACAATACTCGTTTTTCTTATTCGGGGTGCAAAATTAATACTTTTCGCTTTTTTTTCAAAACTCAAAATATTCGGTTTGGCCGATTTATCGGTAAACCAGGCGTTTTTTACCCCCAAATCACCCATTTGACCACACTGATAACCAATGGTTTAATTACATAGGCTCCGATAGGTAAAAAGGAACACTTATCACGACTTTGCGACCAATGGCCGGCACCGCTGCATGTGAGGTCAGAACCATTCAAACTGCAGACCGAACGACAGCGACAGATATTGGCTTGGCTTGAGGCTGCTGTTGCCAATGCGCTCAATCACACTGTAGTCGCTTGCGCTCACTTCATAAAACAGGCTAATCGTTTTGGCCAAAAAACGCCTGTTCTCGGGAATGTTGAGGCTTATGCGCTGCCCAAGATACACATTGGTGCGCACACGCGTGGCAAACCAGTAGTAGCCCTTGGGGTATCGCCCTGGCTGGGCGGTCCAAAACCGGCTGTCGAACACCGTGGTCAGATACAAGCCTGTGGCAAGCGGCTGGAACGAGAATCTGCGGCCAAGGGTCACGCTCCAAGGCACAAAATCCTCTTTCAGTGTAAGTGCAAGAATGGCGCGCCCGTTGCCATGGCGTGGAATGAGCCCCAATTGCAATGCCGTTTCCCACTGGCGGTTGCGCCCGTATTTCCATATCGGCCCCACTGAAAAGGCTCCCATGTTGCCCGCATATTGAATGCGGCTCCCCTTGGGAATCAGCGCATGCCATGCGCGGTTGTAATTCGACACGCGATGCATATATGAAGACCCCTCTGTGTGGCCGGCGCGCTCAATCCACACGGTGTCGGTGCGCTCAACCCACACTGTGTCGGGGGCGGCTGCTCCCGCACCAGCTGCGATGCAGGCCGCCGCACTAAAAGCCAACCACCTCATAGTCATATCCGCTTGGGGTTATGGTGAATATGTAGAATTGTCGTTTGGCTATGTTGGGCGTGCCATAATACATCACACCGTCGTCGAAATACGTGCGCTGCACCAGGTTGTGGTCATGCCCATTGATGCACATCATCAGGCCGGGAAGCTGGTTGATGTAGTGCTCAAAGGCCTTGGCCACGTTGTTGTTAAACACGTCGCTGTAGGGGTGGGCGTGCATTGCCACCACCGTGCGGCTGAATTCGCCCGTGCGCTCCGTGCCCTGACGCTCAATAAAGTCAAGGTCGGGCACTGGCACCGAATAGTCGTATTCAAGCGCATTGGTGTTAAGCAGCACGAATTTCACGCCTCCGGCTATGAATGATGTGTCGCTGGGCCCGAATATGCGCGCGAACGCCTGCTTGCCGGTGCCCAGACAGTCGTGGTTACCCAGGCAGCCCACATATGGCACTTTGAGCCGGTTGAGTATGCGCCGCTGCCAGTTGTATTCGTCCACCGTCCCATAGTCGGTGAAGTCGCCTGTGTGCAGCACAAAGTCGATTTTCGCAGAGTCTGAAATCCCGTTCACAAAGTCCACGAAGTCGGCCGTGTCGTCATATCGCCCTTGCGTGTCGCCGGTGGCGACAAACCGCACTGTGTCGGCCGCGGCACACAGCTGTTCTATGCGCCGCCCGTTGTTGACGTTAATGTTCGTGGGCTCCACATTCACATCATACGGGTGGTAGTCGAGCATGTCGCATGCCGCGAGCGCGACGGCCGCGAGCATGGTTGCTGGTAGTTTTGGTTTCATGCGCGCAAAGTTAGGATAATGTGGGCTTGGCGCGGCAATTTTTGCCGAAACAAGATAATTTTGGCGAAATACAAACTAAGCGCGCCGGCTGCTCACGTGTGTGAGTGCCGGCGCGCCTGTAGGTGGAGTCATGCGTTAGCCCGTATGCTATTCATCCTTCTCGCCGCTGATGGCATTCAGGAAGTAGGCCTGCGACTTTATGAAGTTGCGTGCCTGCAGCACCATGGTCTTGGTCTCGCCCAGCAGGTTGAGAAACAGTGCCGAGGCGCGGGTGCTGGCGTTGGGGTCGTCTTGCAGGCGGCGTATCTGGCGCTTGATGGTGTCGGCAATGATGTCAAACAGCTCGTCGCGCATCACCATCACCTCGTCGAGGTGCGAGAAGTCCTTTTCGCGCAGCATGGTGTCGATTTTGGTGAATATGTCGTCCACCTTGTCGTTCACCACCTTCAGGTCCTTTATCTGCTCGCCGGTGAGGCCGCGGTGGTTGTTGTTGATGTGGTCGTAGGCCGGCTTGGTGCAGTGCAGCAGCGCCTTGGTCACCTCGCACAGGTAGTCCACCACCTGCACATAGAAGTGCGCCGTCTCTATCTTCTGCTGCTCAAGCTGGCGCAGCACCGGCATGATGCCATATTTGCGCTCGTTGGCGGCGTCATACATCTGCCGCGCCTCGGCCACGGTCTCTTGCAGCTCTTTGCGGTTTTCGGTGAACAGGGCCACCAGCATGTGGTTGTATACCCGCGACACATTCTCCATGGTGCTCACTGCCGACTGCGTGCAGTTGATTAGCACATCCTCGGGCTTGTCGGTGGCTTTGATAAGGGGCTTGGTCTCGTCCTCGCTCTTCTTCTTGCCGCCCACAATGCGGTTGGTCAGCGCGTAGGCGCAGGCCAGCACTATCACTGCCAGTGCCCACCAGTGGCCCCACATGAGCATCGAGGCCAGCACAAACGACACGCAGAAGGCAATCAGTGCCGTGATGAACCAGCCCATTATCACCACCATCACACCGCTGATGCGGTACACGGCGCTGTCGCGGCCCCATGCGCGGTCGGCCAGCGACGAGCCCATGGCCACCATAAACACCACATAGGTGGTGGACAGCGGCAGCTTAAACGAGGTGCCGATGCAGATGAGGATGGCTGCCGACGCCAGGTTGACCACGGCGCGTATCTTGTCGTAGTTGCTCTCGCCGCGCTCCTCGGGAGGCAGCGGAATGAAGCGGCGGTTGATGGCGTCGATCCAGCTGTTGGGCAGAATGCGCTTGTAGCTGTTGTTGAGGCTCACAGAGGCGCGCACCAGCATGCGCGAGAAGGGGGTGGAGTTGAAACGCTCGTCTTCGTCGTGCTGCGAGGCCAGGGTCAGCTCGGTCTGCGACACGCGCCAGGCGTCTTTCGAGAAAAACAGCGTCACGGCCATTATCACGCCGGCAGCCAGCAAAAACCATGTATTGGCCGCCTTGGGGTCGGCCAGGCCGCCCATCATCATGCCCATGTCGCCGCTCTCCAGAGCCAGGCGGTAGCTGTCAAAGCCCGCCAGGGGCACACCTATGAAGTTCACAAGGTCGTTGCCGGCAAAGGCCAGGGCCAGCGCAAAGGTGCCGCTCAATATGGTTATCTTGAGTATGCTCACCTTCATCAGCTGCAGTACCCACAGCAGGGCCGAGGCGGCAATCCATGCCACCAGCAGCACCGTCATTATGTTGTTTTTTACAAATGCGTCAAAGTCGTCGGTGAGCAGCCCCGAGCTTTTCAAGCCCTTGAACAGGGCGAAGTAGATGATGCCCACAATGGCTATGCCGCACCACAGCGCGCCATAGCGCTTAAGCTGCTTGGCATAGCGGAATGTGAATATCAGGCGCGAGAAGTACATCACCACCGAGCCCATGATGAACGACAGCACCACCGACACCAGTATGGCCGAAATCATGCCCAGCGCCTTGCCGCCGTTCACAAACTGGTCGAAGTTGGCCACCGTCAGGCCCGAGTCGGCATACACCTTGAAGGCTGTCACCGCGCAGGCCGAGCCCAGCAGCTCGAATATCATGCTCACTGTGGTGGACGTGGGCAGGCCCAGCTTGTTGAAGCCGTTGAGCAGCACCACGTCGGTGAGCATCACGCCCGCATACAGATACATTATGTCGGTGAAGGTGAACATCTCGGGGTGGAACACGCCCGTGCGGGCCACCTCCATCATGCCGTGGGAGGTGAGCACGCCCACCAGTATGCCGCAGGCGGCCACGGCGAGAATCACGTTAAACGACGCCACTTTCGAGCCAAGCGATGAGTTGAGGAAGTTGATGGCGTCGTTCGACACTCCCACCACCAGATCGACCACCGCCAGCAGGGCGAGAATCACTAAGATGACCGTGAAAATAGGATCCATAGCTTTTTCTTTTTTAGAAATTTGTTAGTTTTTTGTTGTTATAATTCGTTTCTCTCTATATTTCTTTATTTGTGCAGCGTGAAGGTGAACTCAAGGCCGCCGCGGCTGGCGTTGCGCACACTTATGGCGCCGTGGTGGAATAGCACCGCGTTTTTCACAATGGCCAGGCCCAGGCCTGTGCCGCCCATGGCGCGCGAGCGGCCCTTGTCCACGCGGTAGAACCGCTCAAACAGGCGCGGCAGGTGCTCCTCGGGCACGCCTATGCCGTTGTCGGCAAAGGAGAACTTGTAGCAGTCGGCCGTCTGCCCGGCCAGCGTCACCGTCACATCGCGGCCTCCGCTGTAGTTAAACGCGTTCACAAACAGGTTGCGGAATATCGACTCCACCAGCGACGCGTTGCCCTTGATGTGCACCTCGCCCGGCACGTCGATGTGGATGCGCATCTGGCGCTCGGGCGGATACACCTTCATGTCGGCCGCCACGCGCTCTATTATCTCCTTCACATCCACGTCGTCGAGCCCAATGCGGTCGGGCGCGTCGCTGATGCGCGTAATGGTCGAGAGGTCGCTCAGCAGCGAGCACAGCCGCTTCACGTTGGCATAGGCGGTGTCGGTGAGCTCCTGGCGCATTTGCGGGGTCAGGGCGCCGCCGTTGGTCTCTATGGTCTCGAGGCAGGCCTGAATCACATGCACGGGGGTCTTGAACTCGTGGCTTATGTTGTTGGTCAGCTCATGCTTTATGCGGTTCTTCTCGCGCTGCTCGAATATGGCCTTGCGCAGACTCTTGTCGCGCTCCTGCGCCGTCTCCTTCATTATCTTGTAGAGGTTCACGATGTGGCTGCTGATGTCGCCCAGTTCGTCGTCGGGAAAACTGCGTGTGTCATATCCGCTGATGTCGCCGAATTCGGCCTCGTTGGCAAAGTCGCGCAGGTTCTTGATGCTGCGGCTTATGCTGCGGGCCGCCATCCACGCTATTATGGTCATGATTATGGCAATGGCCACTATCAGGTAGCTGTCGGCCGAGTCCACGCGCAGCATCTCAAGCAGCGAGTGGGTGTAGGGCAGCGCGCTGCGCACCACCACACCGTGGCCGCGGGTGGCCGAATAGAAGTATTCGCGCGAGTCGGTCGACGACAGGCGCCGCGTGGTGTAGCCGTGGCCGTGCGCCATGGCCTCGCGGAACTCCTTGCGGTTGCTGTGGTTTGCCATCACGCTGTCGGCATTGGTGTCGAAGGTAACCCGTCCGTTGTAGTCAATCACCGATATTCGCAGCGAGTCGCGCTCCGGAGCCAGCGTGCTCACCAGCCCGGGCGTCAGCTTGCCGCCGTCGGCCAGACGCTCTATCACGCGGGCGTTCACCATTTGCAGGCGGCTGTCAAGGCTCATCACCTTGTATTCGCTCTCGCGCGTGTATTGCAGCATGAAAAACGCCAGTGTCAGTGTCCAGGTGAAGAACACTATCATCAAAAACAGGCGCGTCTGCACATTAATGATTCGTCGTGAAGCCATATCCGTATCCAAGTTTAGTCTCTATATGACGGCCATAGCGGCCCAGCTTTTTGCGCAGGCGGTTGATGTTCACATCAATCGTGCGGTCGATCACATACACGTCTTCGGCCCACACAGCTGTCAGTATCTCGGCGCGCGAGAATATGCGGTCGGGGCTGCCCATCAGGAAGGCCAGCAGGTCAAACTCCTTGCGCGTGAGCTGCACCTGCTCGCCATCGGAGACGCAGGTGCGCTGCTTCAGGCTCAGCTCAAGGCCCTCATACTTCAGCGTCTCGGCTGCTGCCAGGGCACCGGTGCGGTTGAGCACGCTCTTCACGCGGGCCAGCAGCTCCTTCATCGAAAAGGGCTTTTTGATGTAGTCGTCGGCGCCCGAGGCAAAGCCCTGCAGCAAGTCGTCCTCGCCGCTTTTGGCCGTGCAGAAAATGATGGGCACCTGCTTCTGCCCCTCGGTGGCGCGCATGCGCTGCGCCAGTTCAAATCCGCTCATGCCGCCCATCATCACATCGAGCAGCACCAGGTTGTAGGAGCCGAGCTTCAGCTTCAGCGCGTCTTCGGCCGAGAGGGCCGTGTCCACCTGATAGCCGGCCATCTCAAGGTTCATTTTCAGAACCAGGCATATCGACTCTTCATCGTCAACCACCAGAATTTTAGGAGTTAGTGTCATAACAATTGATTTGGGTTAAAACCTTTGTTTCTGTTCTACGCTGCAAAACTATTGCATTTTTTCCCAACCGTTATAACAATGCCGTAACATTTGTAACACGTGTTACATTTTCCGCAAAAAAACACGCGCCGGGGTATGTAGCCCCAGCGCGCAATGCATCTCTGAACCTTCCGAACTTTGAGGAGCGTACCTTCGGCACGCATTCTGGGAAGCGACACCTTTTCCCCCGACAACTCGCTAACGCTCGAAAGTCGGGGGCTATCGACAGAAATGTGCCTTCGGCACATGCAAAGCGGCGAATTTTGGCTGACCACCCACGTTCATGCTTTATATACACGTGTGCGGATTGCAACCCCAGACGATGGCGGCAACTCGTGTGTGCCTTCGGCACATGCAAAGCGGCGAATTTTGGCTGCACGCCACCCTTGTTCATACTTTATATACGTGTGCGGGTTGCCACCCCAGACAACCGCGGCAACTCGTGTGTGCCTTCGGCACATGCAAAGCGGCGAATTTGGCTGCACGCCACTCCTGTTCATACTTTATATACGTGTGCGGGTTGCAACCCCAGACAATGGCGGCAACTCGTGTGTGCCTTCGGCACATGCAAAGCGACGAATTTGGCTGGCTGCCACCCCTGTTCATACTTTGTATACGTGTGCGGATTGCAACCCCAGACAACCGCGGCAACCGGTGTGTGCCTTCGGCACATGCAAAGCGGCGAATTTGGCTGCACGCCCCCATTAATGCTTTATATACGTGTGCGGGTTGCAACCCCAGACGATGGCGGCAACCGGTGTGTGCCTTCGGCACATGCAAAGCGGCGAATTTGGCTGCACGCCCCCATTAATGCTTTATATACGTGTGCGGGTTGCAACCCCAGACGATGGCGGCAACCGGTGTGTGCCTTCGGCACATGCAAAGCGGCGAATTTGGCTGCACGC
>CALBLR010000310.1 GCA_937896015.1 uncultured Prevotellaceae bacterium
GGCTACCGCTCGTCGGAAAACCGCCAGAGCCACCTGTCGGAATACTTCTACCCCGACCGCAACAGTTGCTGGCGCAAGGCGCTGGTGGAGGTGGGCAACAACGCCTTCGGCTATCCCACGCTCGAAAATGCCGCCTATGAAATAGAGACCGGCTCGCCAAAGTGGGGCAAACTGCTGGTGGTGTCGCTCGAGTTCGCGCCCAGCGACCGCGCCATCGAGTGGGCCAAGAGCGTGGTGGAGCAGCCCAAGTATAAGAACACTAACGTGATTCTGCTCACCCACTCGTTTCTCGACAAGAAGGGCAACCTCAAGGTGAAGGAGAAATACGCCCTCACCGATGCCAACTACGGTCAGGCTCTGTGGGACAAACTGGTGTATCCGTCAAGCAACATCCGCATGGTGGTGTGCGGCCACGTGTGCAGCATTGCCCCCTACGACCAGCTGGTGTCGTTCCGCAGCGCCAAAAACTCGGCCGGCAAGACTGTGGCCCAAATGATGTTCAACGCCCAAACAGCCGACGGCGAATGGAGCGGCAACGGCGGTGACGGCTGGATTCGCATCCTCGAGTTCATGGCCGACGGCCACACAATTGGCGTGCGCACGTTCTCACCACTGTTTGCTGTGTCGAAGCTCACTGCCGACAAGGCTTGGCGCACTGCCAGCTACGACCAGTTCACCATCGACCTCAACAAGTAGCGGCCGCAGCGCACAGACCCGATAAAAAATAACCGCGCCGGTTTCCATCGAGGAAACCGGCGCGGTTTGTCTTATGTGTCAGCGGTGCTGAGGCTGCCAGATTATTGTAGGCCCGACACCTTCACGTCGCGCGATGTGCGGCCAATCAGGCCTTGGAGCACCTTGCCCGGACCAAGCTCCACAGCTTCGGTCATGCCGTCGGCAATCATGTTCTTCACAATGTGGCTCCAGCGCACGGGGGCTGTGAGTTGCTTGATGAGGTTTTCCTTGATTTCCTCGGGGTCGGTGTGGGGCAGTGCGTCCACGTTCTGGTAGATGGGGCAGATGGGCTTCGAGAAGTTGGCCTTGTGGATAGCCTCGGCCAGCTCGGCGCGTGCAGGCTCCATGAGGGGCGAGTGGAATGCTCCGCCCACCTTCAGCGGCAGGGCGCGCTTTGCGCCGGCAGCCTTGAATTTCTCGCAAGCCTCGGTGATAGCCTCAAACGAGCCCGAAATCACCACCTGGCCGGGACAGTTGTAGTTGGCGGGCACGCACACGCCGCCCACAGTGGCGCAAATCTCCTCTACCTTCTCGTCGGGCAGGCCTATGATGGCTGCCATGGTCGAGGGTGTGGCTTCGCAAGCCTTCTGCATGGCCAGCGCACGGGTCTCCACCAGCTTCAGACCCTGCTCAAAGGGTAGCACGCCAGCGGCGGTCAGTGCCGAGAACTCGCCCAGCGAGTGGCCTGCCACCATGTCGGGGTTGAAGTCGGCGCCAAGTGTCTTGGCCAGAATCACCGAGTGCAGAAACACTGCCGGCTGTGTCACCTTGGTCTGCTTCAAGTCGTCTTCGGTGCCGTTAAACATAAGGTCGGTTATTCTGAAGCCGAGCACTTCGTTAGCTTTCTCAAACATTTCTTTGGCCTCGGCATTGCCCTCATAAAGGTCTTTGCCCATGCCCACAAACTGTGCGCCCTGGCCTGGAAATACAAATGCTTTCATAATCTAATATATATATGTTATTAAAGAAAAAATTCCGTAATGCGTGACAAAGGTAATACATTTTGTCATTATAATCAATTCTTTTCATTAACTTTGCTAAGCCAAGGGGCAAAAAAGTGTTTCCCCATTGGCCCGCATTATCAACGTTAATAGTTAGCAAACCTATGACACTCAATTCAATACTGCTTCTTTTCAACCTTGGCACAGGTGAAATCGTGCTTATCGCCCTGGTGGTACTGCTGCTGTTTGGAGGCCGCAAGATTCCAGAACTCATGAAGGGCCTCGGCAAGGGTGTGCGCGGCTTCAAGGAGGGCCTCAACGACGTCAAGGACGAAATCAACCGCCCGCTCAACGAGCCCGACGAGCTCAACGCCAAAAAGGAGGCCGAGCGCCGCGAGCAAAAGGAAAACCGCCTAAAATAAAAGCTGGCCTTGCCCGATAAGTCAAACGATACGCTGCCCGAGATGTCCTTTTGGGACCACCTCGACGCACTGCGCGCGGTGCTCATCAAGATTGCCGTGGTGCTCGTGGTGTTTGCCGGTGTGCTGTTCGTCTACATGCCGCAGATATTTGACAGCGTGATTCTTGCCCCGTGCCGCGGCGACTTTGTGCTCTACCGCCTGTTTGAGCGCATCACCGCTGGCATCCCATTTGCCCCGCAGTTCACCACGCAGGGCTTCCACGTGAATCTCATCAACATCCAGCTGGCCTCGCAGTTTTTCATTCACATGTCCACCTCGTTCTGGCTTGCTCTGGTGCTTGCCTTCCCGGTGGTCATCTATCTGCTGTGGACCTTCATCCGTCCTGCACTCTACGAGCGCGAGCGCCACGGCGTGCGCCTTGCCTTCGGCATTGGTGTGCTCATGTTCTATCTGGGCGTGGCTGTGGGCTACTTCACCGTGTTCCCCGTCACGCTGCGCTTCCTTGCCGACTACCATGTGAGCGAGATGGTGCCCAACCAGATTTCGCTCGACAGCTACATGGACACCTTCCTGATGATGATATTCATAATGGGCGTGGTGTTCGAACTGCCGCTGCTGGCGTGGCTGCTGGGCAGTGTGGGCATTTTGCACCGCAGCTTCTTTTCCACCTACCGCCGCCATGCCATAGTGCTGCTGCTGGTGCTGGCCGCCGTCATCACCCCCACGGGCGA
>CALBLR010000311.1 GCA_937896015.1 uncultured Prevotellaceae bacterium
TTGCTGCTGCCTGGACGCGTGCTGCCGTTGCCGCCGGGGCGGTTGCTGAAGCCGCCGTTGTTGCTGCCGGGGCGCGACTCGGAGGGCTGGTTGCCCATTGGCCGGCGGCCGTTGGCCATTGTGCCCGGGCGGGCCTGTGCGGTGCCGGCGCCGTTGCTTTGCCAGCGGTTGGCGTTGCCCACGCTGGTGCTTGGACGGCTGCTTGAGCCGTCATAGCGGCGGTCGGGCTGGCTGCTGCGCACTGTGGCCGTTTGCCGCTCGGCGCTGCGGGTGGTTGTGGCCATGCCGGGGCGCCGGCCTTCGCCAAATGTGCCGCGGCTGGCTGCACTCTGCTCGCTGCGGCGCTCAGGCTGCTGCGGGCGCGCGCTTTGCATCTGCTGCCTGCCTGCCGACGGCTGTGCCTGCGAGCTGCGTGGCTGCTGGCTTGTGGCGGCAGCCACGCCTGCGCCGCGGTGTCCGCTAATGCGCTCGGGGCCGCTGCCGGCCGATATTCTGGTCTGTGCCATTGCTGGCGATGTGTAGGTGAGCATGCCGCCAAGCAGCATTGCCACTATCATTAAGTTTCTGCTGGTCCGTTTCATAATAGTCTCACTTTTTTAGTTGGTTGTTGTAGCTTGTTGCTTTCTCTCTCGCTTTTTGTGCCTTTTTGACTGCTGCGGTGCACGTTGGTTTAACACCATGCGCCGCAAAGGACGTTTTTGCCGACAAACCGCCCACTTTTACCGACAATCGTGCGCATCGTGCGTCTTGGCCGAGCACTCGCTGCACAGCCCTTTAAGCACATAGTTGATGCTGTGCACCTCGAATGTGCCCGGCAGCGTCACCACAGGCACGTGAATGCTGTTGAGGCAAAACGTGCGGTGGCAGCGCTCGCAATAGAAGTGGGCATGCAGGTCGCCAATGCTGCCGCCTTCTTCACCGCAGTGGCAGCTGTTGGCGCACACGGCATATTTCAGCGACCCCGTGCCGTCGTCGATGGCGTGTATCAGGTGGTGGGTGAGAAACAGGGTGATGGTGCGGTAGATGGTCGACTTGTCCACCGTGTCAAGGTCGTCTTCAAGGCTCTGAAGCGAGAAGGCTTCGCGCTGTGCCGTCATGGCGCGCAATATCAGCAGGCGCATGGCCGTGGGCTTGATGCCGCGCAGCTGCAGCTTGTGCAAAAGTTCCTCTTGACTGATGTTCATTCTCAATGCTTTTTTGTGGTTGCTGTGCAAATTTAATGATTATTTGCGCTACCTTTGTATAAAAAGCAGGATTATGATAAGAGTCAACTCCTTTTTTGAACTCAAGCCCGGCTGCGACATGGCCGAAATCGGCGCGCTGCTCAGTGAACTTGCCGAAAAATCGCGCGCCGACGCCGGTTGCGTTGGCTACGATGTGATGTGCAGCCTGTCCAACCCAAGGGCAATGATGTTTTGCGAAACGTGGCAAAGCCGGCAAGCCCTCGACGCCCATGCGGCCACGCCCCACTTCACCCGCATAGTGCCGCTCATCAAGGCCTGCACCGTGGCGGGCACAAAGGTAAACAAATTCGAGTTTTAGGCTGCCGCGCACACGGCAGCAGGCAAACTCCCTCACATACTATACTCTCACACAACACATAGATTTATACCGCTATGAATCAAATTTCACAAAGGTTGCAGGCTCTTGCCCCATCGGCAACGCTTGCAATGTCGCAAAAGAGCAATGAACTCAAGGCGCAAGGCGTCGATGTAATCAACCTCTCGGTGGGCGAGCCCGACTTTTTCACCCCCGACCACATCAAGGCCGCTGCCAAGCAGGCTGTTGACCAGAACTTCTCGTTCTACACTCCAGTGCCAGGCTACCTGTCGCTGCGCAAGGCCATCAGCGCCAAGCTGAAGAATGAAAACGGCGTTGACTACGCCCCCGAGCAGATAGTGGTGGGCAACGGCGCCAAGCACGAACTGTGCAATGTGGTGATGGCTGTGGTCAACCCCGGCGACGAGGTCATCATCCCCACTCCGGCCTGGGTGAGCTATGTGCAGATGGTGAATCTGGCTGGCGGCACCAACGTGCTCGTGCCTGCCGGCATCGACCAGGATTTCAAAATCACCGCGCAGCAGCTGCGCGACGCCCTCACGCCCAAGACGCGCATGATAATTCTGTGCTCGCCCAGCAACCCCACCGGCAGCGTGTATAGCCGCAGCGAACTCAAGGCTCTTGCCGAGGTGCTTGCCGACTTCCCCGATGTGCTGGTGGTGGCCGATGAAATTTATGAACACATCAACTACATTGGCGGCCACGAGTCGATTGCGCAGTTCGACTGCATCAAAGACCGCGTGGCCATCATCAACGGTGTGTCGAAGGCCTATGCCATGACTGGATGGCGCATTGGCTACATCGCTGCCCCGCTGTGGCTGGCCAAGGCCATCACCAAGCTGCAGGGCCAGTACACCAGCGGTGCGTCGTCGATAGCCCAAAAGGCCGCCGAGGCTGCCTACACCGGTCCGCAAGACTGCGTGGAGACCATGCGCCAGGCCTTTGAGCGCCGTCGCGACCTCATGGTGAAGATGCTTGGCGAAATTCCGGGCGTCAACATCAATGTGCCGCAAGGCGCGTTCTATGTGTTCCCCGAGGTGAAGTCGTTCTTTGGCAAAAAGTGCGGCGATGTTGAGATCAAGGACGCCGGCGACCTGGCCCTGTATCTGCTCAACGAAGCCCATGTGGCCACCGTGTCGGGCGACGCCTTCTGCTGCCCCGGCCACATTCGCATGAGTTACGCCACAAGCGACGACAACCTGCGTGAGGCCGCCGCACGCATCAAGGCCGCTCTCGCCAAGCTCCAGTAATCCCCCCGGCTGAAAAATATTACAAAAAAAGGAGGCTGTGTCAAAATTGGCGCAGCCTCTTTTTTGTGTTATTCGTTGTCGGCTGATTTCTTGGCCCGATACCAAATAAATACCAGCCCTGTGGCGACGATTACATCCACAACGTTCCAAACTTCCCGCCCCAACGCAATTTTAATGAAAGGTTGGAAAAGCAGGGCGATGGCTCCAGTTATCACCGCAAATGCGGTCTTGCCGTTGGAGTGACAGACGTAGGCCAGACATCCGAAATACACCATGGCGGCAAATCGGATTAGTGTGTAGTAGCCATACGGCATTGGAAAAAGGCATACGACCAATGCAAAAGCTAAGAAAAGTCCTATGTTTGAAAGTGATTTCATGATGATGCGTAATCATGCGGTGAATGTGGCTGTCGGGTCGAAGCCCTGGCAAGGGCCGTGCTTGGCATAGCCCAACTGGTTGGTGAGCAGGGTGGTGTTGCCCAGCTGCAGGCCGCGCGCGGCATTGTAGTGTGTGTGGCCAAACAGCCACGCCTGCGCGCCGCTGCGCTCCACAAACTTGGGCATGGGCACTATGAATGCGCTCGACAGCCCGTTGGCCGCATAGCGCGGGTCTTCGGAGGCGATGGGGCAGTGGTGGGTCACCACCACCCGTCGGCCGCACGGCTCCTTGGCGAGGGCATTTTGCAGCCATTGCAGGCAGCGGTTGTGAATCTCATCGCTGTCATCGGGAGTCATGCGCCGCCCCCGGTGGGTGATGCGCGTGTAGTCCACCATGTCGCGCGCGGCTGCTGGGCGGTCGGCCTCGGCTATGGGAGTCCACAGCGTGGTGGGCAGCAGTTCCACCCCGTGAAAGATGACTGCGCGGTTG
>CALBLR010000312.1 GCA_937896015.1 uncultured Prevotellaceae bacterium
AAGGTGGAGCTGCAAACCCTTCACCGCCAGTAGGTCCCGCTCTGGGTTCTAAGGGTATCAACATCATGGAGTTTTGCAAGCAATTCAACGCCCGCACACAGGCAAAGGCCGGCAAGGTTCTTCCCGTGGTAATCTCTTACTACACCGACAAGAGTTTTGACTTCGTAGTAAAGACCTCGCCCGTGGCAGTGCAGCTGAAGGACGCCGCAAAGCTTAAGAGCGGTTCTGGCGAGCCCAACCGTCGCAAGGTGGCTTCGGTCACTTGGGAACAGGTGCAGGCAATCGCAGAGGACAAGCTCCCTGATTTGAACTGTTTCACACTGGCCTCGGCTATGAAGCAGGTGGCAGGCACAGCAAGAAGTATGGGTATCACTGTTAAGGGTACATTTCCCGAAAACGTTTAAAACTTCAATTGACAATGAGTAAACTTACAAAAAATCAAAAGTTAGCAAAAGAGAAGATTGAAGCTGGGAAGAGTTATACCCTCGCTGAGGCAGCGGCTCTGCTGAAGGAGATCACCTTCACAAAGTTTGACTCGTCAGCTGATATCGATGTGCGTCTTGGTGTTGACCCCCGCAAGGCCGATCAGAATGTGCGCGGCGTGGTGTCGCTGCCTCACGGCACCGGCAAGCAGGTGCGCGTGCTGGTGCTTTGCGGCCCCGAAGCAGAAGCCGCCGCAAAGGAAGCCGGTGCTGACTACGTTGGTCTGGACGAATATATCGAGAAGATCAAGGGTGGTTGGACTGACGTTGATGTGATCATCACCCAGCCCCAGACCATGGGCAAGGTTGGCCCTCTGGGTCGTGTGCTCGGCCCCCGCGGCCTCATGCCTAACCCCAAGAGCGGTACTGTGACTCCCGATGTTGCCAAGGCAGTGAAAGAGGTTAAGCAGGGTAAGATCGACTTCAAGGTCGACAAGAAGGGCATTGTGCACACTTCTATCGGCAAGATGTCGTTCGCTCCCGAGCAGATCAAGGAGAATGCCCAGGCATTCATCAACACCCTTATCAAGCTCAAGCCCAACACCGCAAAAGGCACATATATCAAGAGCATTTATCTTTCAAGTACTATGAGTCCTGGTATCAAGATTGACACCAAATCAATCGATGCTTAATTTTTAAAAATTGCAGAAGAAAAATGAGAAAGGAAGATAAAGCGATATTAATCGAGAACATCAAGGCAACTCTTGCCAACTACAGTGCGGTATATCTCACCGAGACCACAACTCTCAACGCCGAGAAGACCACCGCTCTGCGCCGCGCAGCCTTCAAGGCCGACGTGAAGCTGATGGTTGTCAAGAACAGCCTGCTGCATAAGGCTATGGAAGAGTCGGACGTCGACTACTCTGGCCTTTATGGCGCCCTGGCCGGCTCCACCACGCTGATGCTCAGCAACACTGGTAACGCCCCGGCTAAACTCATCAAGAGTTTCCGTCAGAAGAAAGAAACCATTCCTGCACTCAAGGCAGCCTTTGTCGAGGAAAGCGTCTATATGGGCGAAGAACAACTCGAAGTGCTGGCCAACATCAAGAGCAAGAACGAACTCATCGCCGATGTTGTGGCTCTGCTGCAGTCTCCGGCCAAGAACGTTGTGAGCGCTCTGCAGAGTGGCGGCAGCAAACTGCACGGAATTCTGGAAACATTATCAAACAAAGAAGAGTAATTAAATTTAAAAATCAAACAATTAAATCATACAAAAATGGCAGATTTAAAAGCTTTTGCAGAACAACTTGTTAATCTTTCAGTTAAGGAAGTAAACGAACTTGCTCAAATCCTCAAAGACGAATATGGTATCGAACCCGCCGCTGCTGCTGTAGCAGTTGCTGCTCCTGCCGCTGGTGGCGCTGCTGCCGCTGAAGAGGAGAAGTCTTCATTCGACGTTGTCCTCAAGGCTGCTGGCAACGAGAAGCTCAAAGTAATCAAGCTGGTTAAGGAACTCACTGGCGCTGGTCTGAAGGACGCTAAGGACCTCGTTGACAAGGCCCCCAGCACTCTGAAGGAAGGTCTGGCTAAGGCCGACGCTGAAGGCATGAAGAAACAACTCGAAGAGCTCGGAGCTGAGGTTGAACTTAAATAATATAACCTGAATATCAGGTTCTTAGGTTAAGAATCCCAATTTATTGTCGATTCTTAACCTTTTTGTGTCATAATTAATATTTGAGTTCACTTATAACATTTTTTTCAATGTCAGTTACCAAACAACCACGCATTAATTTTGCACGCGTCAAGAATCCGTTCCCTTATCCCGACTTTCTTGAGGTGCAATTACAATCGTTCAGAGATTTTCTGCAATTAGATACCCCAACTGAGAAGCGAAAAAACGAGGGACTCTACAAAGTGTTTTCTGAAAATTTCCCCATCACCGACACCAGAAACAACTTTGTGCTCGAATTCCTTGACTATTTCATCGATCCGCCACGCTACACTATTGATGAATGTCTTGACCGCGGACTCACTTACAGTGTGCCTCTCAAGGCCAAATTGAAACTTTACTGCACCGACCCCGATCACGAAGACTTCGCGACCGAGGTTCAAGACGTGTATTTAGGTGCCATCCCCTACATGACCGACAAGGGCACGTTTGTGATCAACGGCGCCGAGCGCGTCATTGTGTCGCAGCTGCACCGCTCGCCGGGCGTGTTCTTCGGCCAGAGCGTGCACGCCAACGGCACCAAGCTGTATTCGGCCCGCATCATTCCGTTCCGCGGCTCGTGGATCGAGTTTGCCACCGACATTAACAAGGTGATGTATGCCTACATCGACCGCAAGAAGAAGCTGCCTGTGACCACGCTGCTGCGCGCCATAGGCCTGGAGACCGACAACGACATCATCAATGTGTTTGGACTGGCTGATGAACTCAAAGTAACTAAGTCGAACCTTAAGAAAGCCATTGGCCGCAAGCTTGCGGCACGTGTGGTGAAATCGTGGACCGAGGACTTCGTGGACGAGGACTCGGGCGAGGTGTCGTCGATTGAGCGCAACGAGGAGATCCTCGACCGCGACACTGAAATCAGCGAGGACAATATCCAGGAGATCATCGACAGTGGCGCAAAGACCATTCTGCTGCACCGCGAAGGCGTGAACACCAGCGACTATGAAATCATCTTCAACACCCTCGGCAAGGACGGGTGCAAGAGCGAGAAGGAAGCCATCAACTACATCTACAGGCAGCTGCGCAACGCTGAGCCACCGGATGACGCAAGTGCGCGCGAGGTGATCCTGAACCTCTTCTTCAGCGAAAAGCGTTATGACCTGGGCGATGTGGGCCGCTTCCGCATCAACAAGAAACTTGGCCTGAACACACCCGACGACGTGCGTGTGCTCACCAAAGAAGATATTATCGAGATCATCAAGTATCTCATCGGCCTCATCAACAGCAAGACCGATGTGGATGACATCGACCACTTGAGCAACCGCCGCGTGCGCACCGTGGGCGAGCAGCTCT
>CALBLR010000313.1 GCA_937896015.1 uncultured Prevotellaceae bacterium
CGGATGCTCAACATAGTCGCCTTTCATCAGACTCACTTATGAGAAATTTGTCTCCATTGTCTCCATTGTCGTTTCTACTCCCGGCAGCTGCAATGGGCCGCAGTGTTGCCTTTTTTTGGGGGGTGGTGAAGTTTTTTTGGGCCGGTGTGTAAATTTTACGCCGCAAAAGTTGCAGGGTTTGGATTTTGGTTGTACTTTTGCGTAAAAATTACACTTTGCGTTATGGAAGAGTTTAAGTATCACTACAAATATCCGCACCCGAGCGTCACCACCGACTGTGTGATTTTCGGCTTCGATGGCCAGGAGGGGCTCAAGGTGCTGCTGGTGGAGCGCGGCATTGAGCCTTTCAAGGGCAAATGGGCGTTTCCTGGCGGATTTCTGCGCATCGATGAGTCGGCCGAGCAGGGCGCGCTGCGTGAGTTGCGTGAGGAGACGGGGCTCACTGGGGCCTACATTAAGCAGTTTCACACGTTCAGCGAGCCCGACCGCGACCCGCGCGAGCGCGTTATCACCATCGCCTACTATGCGCTGGTGAAGCTGCAAGACGTGAAGGGGGGCGATGACGCTGCCCGGGCGCAGTGGTGGGCCATGGACGATGTGCCGTCGCTGGCCTTCGACCACGACATGATATTGCGGCTGGCGCTGCAAGCGCTGCGCCGCCAAATCCACTTCGAGCCCGTTGGCTTCGAGCTGCTGCCCGAGAAGTTCACCATGTCGGAGCTGCAGCAGCTGTATGAGGCCATTCTCGACGTGAAGTTTGACCGCCGCAACTTCTACAAGAAGATGCTGCATCTGGGGCTGCTCACCCAGCTCGACGAGACAGGCGGCGAGCCGGGCAAACGCAGCGCATTTCTCTACCGCTTTAACCGCGGCAGCTATGATGAGATGAAGCGCAAGGGCTTCAGGCTGGAATTTTGACAACAACACGCAACCAATCTTAATATTAACCTTAAAATGGCGCAGTGGAAAAAGCGTTGGGCGACTGGCGGGTGGAATGCGCCACGAAAGCTGTATGCTGCAAATTAGCTGATTATGAGGTGACTTTCCACGCGCTGGCTCGACGGAATCGCGATTTTTTCAGCCCTCGCCATAGAGCGAGGCGGCCTTGAGCAGCTGGCTGCGCATGTAGTGCGCGGCGTCGCGCGGACTAATCACCTTAATCCCGGGGCCGTAGCTCATCAGCACAGAAAA
>CALBLR010000314.1 GCA_937896015.1 uncultured Prevotellaceae bacterium
CATTGCCCCGCCATAGATGCCGCCCGACATCAGAAACACAAAGGCAAACAGAAGGTAGATCCACGGTTGCAGCCGGCGCGGAACGTAGCTGTTGAACGAAGGAACCCGAAAGGGCCCTTGTAGCATAGGAGGTCCTGGCATTTTATTTTGAAGAATAATTTAATCGTTTATACAAACGTTTATTTGACGTGTACTTTCGTTTCCACGTTTAGGCCTGCGCGCAGCAGGGCCACGCTCTTGGCGTCGTTGCCACGGCTGAGGGCTATGCGCACTGGCACGCGCTGCTCCACCTTCACAAAGTTGCCGGTGGCGTTGTCTACGGGCACCATTGAGTAGGCGTTGCCGGCTGCGGCCGACAGCGCCTCCACTTTGCCGTGGAACACCACGCCAGGCACGGCGTCGGCTGTGAAGTCAACATCCCGTCCCACGGTGATGCCGCTCATTTGCGTCTCGCGATAGTTTGCCATCACCCACACATCGTTGTCGTCAACGATGCGGGCCAGCATCTGTCCGGGTTGCACCAGCTGCCCAACGTGAATGTCCTTTTTGCCCATCACGCCGTCGCAGGTGGCCACAATCACCGTGTACGACAGGTTAAGCCGGGCCAGGTTGAGTTGTGCCTCGGCCACACTCTCGCCGGCGCGTGAGCCGCCCAGCTGATGCACCTGCACGTTTTTCACCGAGGCGGCGCTTTGCTTCTGGCTGCTGGCCTGCTCATATCTGGCCTTGGCCGTTAAATAGCGCGTGTAGGCGTTGTCATACTGTTGCCGCGTCACGGCGTCCTTTTTCATCAGTGCGGCAAAGCGGTCGAAGTCTTGCTTGGCATTCATCATATTCACGCGGGCCTCTTCTATGCCGGCCGCAGCCGTCTGCACGTTGCTGCTGGTGGTGGTCATTGTGGCCGAAACGGCCGAAGAGCTCGATTTTGAGCCGCGCAGCCCCGCCTCGGCCTGCGCCACCTGAAGGCGGTATTCAGCGTCTTCAATCACCACGAGCGTGTCGCCCTTTTTCACATGCTGGAAGTCGCTGAAGCGAATTTCCTTGATGAAGCCCTGCACACGGGTGTTGATGGGTGTGATGTGACGGCACACCTGGGCGTCGTCGGTATATTCCACGCCGCTTTCGTGCACAAAATGGCTGAAAGCCCAGGCCACCGCTGCAGCGAGGAATAGGATGACCACTACATTATATGTCCGTTTGATAATCTTTTTGTTCATTGCTTCTGTTTTGTGTCGTTGAAATTTCTGTTACTGTTTGTTGCTCTTTATATCATATTTCGCCTGCCACATACTTTATGCGGTAGTATGCATACACTATGTTGATGCGCGCGTCCACCTCTTTCAGCTCGGCATTGAGGCGCAGGTTGGAGGCGTCGACCATGTCGGTGACAAGGGCCATCTGATTGAGGTAGCGCGAGTTCACCACATCATAGTTTTGTCGGGCCAGTTCCACACTCTTCTGCTGCGTCTCCAGCTCCACATACGATTGCTGGTAGCGCACCCAGGCCGCCTGCACATCGTTGTTGAGCCGCTCGGCCTGCTGGGCGTGTGCTTCTCGTGCCCGACGGGTTTCCACTGCCGCCTGCCTTATGCGCTTGTTGCCCTTGAACAGCGAACTGAGGCTGTATTTCACTCCCACTCCCACATACCACACATTGAGGTTTTTGTCGATGGGCGGAATCTCGAACGTGATGGGGCCGTCGAAGTTGTCGGCAGCCACAATGGCTACTTTTGGCAGCTGGTCGCTCTTGGCTATCTTTTCGTTTTGCTCGGCTATTAGGATGGCGTTTGACGCCTGCTCGAGCAACGGCGATTTGCTTGCGCCCACATTCTGCCAGTATGCTTCTCCTTCGTTGCCATAGGTGCTGCCTGTTAAGGTCGGGTCGGGCACAATGGTTTCGTCCTGACTCATCCCCAAGGTGTTGCACAGCTGATGGTTCAGAATGTTTCTGCTGTTATGCAGAGCCGTCAGCCCAAGCTTCAGGCTCTCCATTTGCAACTCATACCGGGTGATGTCGTTTTTCAGAGCCATACCCTGCTCCTGCTTCTCCTTGATGTCGGCCAGCAACTGCCGTGTGAGGGCAATGTTCTGCTCATACACCTTGATTTGGTTGTCGGTCTTGAATATGTCCAGATACTGGCCGAGTGCTATGAACCTTGCCTGCTGGCGTGTGAGCCTTACGCCAGTTTCGGCTTGCCGCTTGCCCAGTTCGGCCAGCTTTATGCCCGCGGTTATGGCTCCGCCGGCATACACCACCTGCTGTGCCTGCAGGGCAAAGTTGTTGCCAAAGTGCGGAGATTTCAACCCGTGCGCGTTCGAGAAATTGCGGTCGGTGAGCAGCGCGTTGCCAATGTAGCTTATCGACAGTGATGCGTCGATGTCAGGCAGCCGCTTGCTCTTGGCCCACTCAATGCCCTGCTCGGCTGCCTCCACGCCCGACTTCATGGTGGTGAGCCCTCGGTGGTTGTCCTCAATTTTTTCAAAGAGTTTGTCGATGGTCAATGTTTGTTGAGCCCACGACTTGCCTCCTAATATTAGGAGGCACACAAATAATAGCTTCTTGATCATTGGTTTGGTTTTACCTTATATATATGTAATATGCACATAAAAAAAGTGTGGCGTGTGCCGCCATCACTGACAATAGCATTCTGAATTGCGGTGCAAAGTTACGCAGCTTTGGCCTTAATCCTATGTAATATAATTCACTGTGAATTGACTTTTTGGGAATAAATTTCTCAAAAATCACTTTTTAATTCTAATTTTGCAGATGAAAACAGAATAAACATCAATGAATGACAAACTGTCGGAGTTGAGCCGTTGGCAAGAGGCCGAACTGCTTACTACCAGTCTTGACGAGTGGAGCGGCGGGCCGCAGGTGCTGACTTTCGGCGCGATATTGATATGCCGCGGCGGTGCGGCAGTGCTCAGTGTAAACTACAAGGAGTGGAGAATGGGCGAGGGGGCAGTGATCGTGGTGTTCCCCAACGATGTGGTGCAGCTCACCCCTGGTGGCCGCCAGCCAGTCTTCGAGATGCTCAAATACAACCCGTCGCTGCTGCGCGAGGCGAGTCTGCAACTCGAGCAGACGGTGTACTCCTCGCTGCGGCAAGACCGTTGCCGCCAGGACACTCCGGTAGTGACAAACATTATCGATGGCATGTTTTCGCTGCTGAAAATATATTTCCGACAGACGGAATGCACCTGCATTCCACAGCTGGTGTTGTGCCAGCTTAAAGCGTTTTTCATAGGGTTTCATGAATATTTGCAGCGCAATCCGCAATGCCGCCTCGACGACGTGAAGTCGCACCGCGTAAGGGAATTGTTTAACCGCTTTATGATGTTGATGGAAAGGGACTTCAAGCGGTCGAGGGACGTGAGCTACTATGCGGGACTGATGAACATATCGTCGAAATATCTAACCAACATTGTGCGCCAAACCACCGGACACACGCCTAAAGCCATAATCGACCAGTATGCGATATTGCAACTGAAGACGCAGCTTAAGCACAGTGGCCACAGCATCAAGGAAATAGCTTGGGAATATAATTTTTCCGACACCAGCTTCTTTTGCCGCTACTTCAAGAGGCACACTGGCCTCACGCCGCAGCAGATGAAAAAGCGCATCAGCTGAGATCTCTTCACCGTGGCTGTGGCCTTTTTGGCGGCCGAGTGTGCGATTTTTTGCCGGCTGTTGCGTGATTTTTAACGGATTTTGAGTAATTTTGTAGCCAAATAGGTAAAAAAGATTTATGCAGAAAATTAGGAATGTAGCCATCATTGCCCATGTCGATCATGGCAAGACCACGCTGGTGGATAAAATGCTTGCTGCCGGCAATCTGTTTCGTGACAATCAAGTGGTTGGTACTCAGATTCTTGACAGTAACGACATTGAACGTGAGAGAGGTATAACAATCTTGTCGAAGAATGTGTCGATTAACTACAAGGATTACAAAATCAATATCATCGACACCCCTGGACACTCTGATTTCGGCGGTGAGGTGGAGCGTGTGCTCAACATGGCCGACGGCTGTCTGCTGCTGGTTGACGCTTTCGAGGGTCCCATGCCCCAGACGCGTTTCGTGCTGCAAAAGGCCTTGCAGATAGGCCTTAAGCCTATCGTGGTGATCAACAAGGTGGATAAGCCCAACTGCCGCCCCGACGAGGTGCAGGAGCAGGTGTTTGAGCTGATGTGCAACCTCGACGCCACTGAGGAGCAGCTCGACTTCCCCACCTACTTCGGCTCGGCCAAAAACGGCTGGATGAGCGAGGATTGGCAGAAGCCAACCGACAACATCACTGCCGTGCTCGATGGCATCATCAAATACATACCCGAACCCAAGCACAACGAGGGTGATGCGCAGATGCTCATCACCTCGCTTGACTATAGCTCATATGTGGGCCGTATAGCTGTGGGCCGTGTGCACCGCGGCACTCTGCGCGACGGCATGGAGATAGGTCTGTGCAAGAAGGACGGCACTGTGGAGCGCCAGCGCATCAAAGAACTGCGCACCTTTGAGGGCATGGGCCAGAAGCACGTCGACTCGGTGGAGAGCGGCGACATTTGCGCCATCATCGGTCTCGTTGACTTTGAGATTGGCGACACGGTGACCGATATCAACAATCCCGAGCCGCTGCCGCGCATTGCCATCGACGAGCCCACCATGTCGATGCTGTTCACCATCAACGACTCTCCATTCTTTGGCAAGGACGGCAAGTATGTGACTTCGCGCCACCTGCACGACCGCCTGCAGCACGAGCTGCAAAAGAACCTTGCGCTGCGCGTGGAGCGCACCGACAACGACGACGCCTGGCTGGTGTATGGCCGCGGTGTGCTGCACCTCTCGGTGCTCATCGAGGAGATGCGCCGCGAGGGCTATGAGCTGCAAGTTGGCCAGCCGCAAGTGATCATTAAGGAAATCGACGGCCAGAAGTGCGAACCGTTTGAAAACCTCACCATCAACGTGCCCGAGGAGTACTCGAGCAAGATGATTGACATGGTCACCCGCCGCAAGGGCGAAATGACATCGATGGAGACGCAAAACGACCGTGTGCACATGGAGTTCAAGATTCCGTCGCGAGGCATTATAGGCCTGCGCACCAATGTGCTCACAGCATCGGCAGGCGAGGCCATCATGGCCCACCGCTTCCTCGACTACGAGCCTTGGAAGGGCGAGATAGTGCGTCGCAGCAATGGCTCGCTCATTGCTATGGAGACGGGCACCGCCTATGCCTACGCCATCGACAAGCTGCAAGACCGCGGCAAGTTCTTCATCTTCCCGCAGGAAGATGTGTATGCCGGCCAGGTGGTGGGCGAGCACACCAAGGAGAAAGACCTGGTGGTGAATGTCACCAAGTCGAAGAAACTCACCAATATGCGCGCCAGTGGCGCCGACGACAAGGTGAAGATAGTCCCCCCCGTGGTGTTCAGCCTTGAGGAGGCACTTGAATACATCAAGGCCGATGAGTATGTGGAGATTACTCCCAACCATCTGCGCATGCGCAAAATCATTCTTGACGAAAATGAGCGCAAGCGTCAGGCCAAGTCGGCTGGCGGCGAGGATTAATTTCCCCGTTTGCCGCATTAGTTTGTGCGACTTTGTTTCATAATTTTATATTTTACGGCAGGTGTGCTCCCTTTGCGTGTGCACCTGCCGTTTTGTTTTTCTTATGTTTGAGACCGAAATGATAAAGAGACATGCAGTGATGGCAGTGCTGGCGTGCGTGTGTGCGCTGGCCAATGCAGCGGCTGGTGTGGAGCTGGCCAAGGGATATGATGTGGTGGAGAATGGTGACTTGCTGTTTGTGGCGTCGGATCGCGCCAATGGCATCACCAGCGTTACGCAGGGCGTTGACGGCCTTGCCATCGACCACGTTGCCATTGCCGTGCGCGACAGCGCCACAGGCCGCCTGGCCGTGGTTGAGGCTGTGCCGCAGCGGGGCGTGTGCATCACGCCCATCGACTCGTTTATGGCAGCGGCCACGCCCAAGGGTGGAGCGCATCCGCTTGTGGTGGCGGGCCGCCTTAACAACCGCTGCGGTGTGGCCCGCTCGGTGGCCAACGCCTTGAAATACGTAGGCCGCCCCTACGACTACCTGTTTATGCACGACGACCAGGAGATTTATTGCAGTGAGCTGGTGATGCTCAGCTACGTTGACTGCGCCGGCCGCCCGGTGTTTGCACCCATCAGAATGTCGTTTCACGACGCCAGCGGCAATGTGACGCAATTTTGGCGCGACTACTACGCCAAGCGAGGCCTGCGTGTGCCCGAAGGCGCGCAGGGCAGCAATCCCGGCCAGTTGTCGCGCGACCCAAAGCTAACCATAGTTTACCGCTTTTTCTGAAAACGGCATCACAGTGTGTGCTATGGCAGATGGGAGCGTTGCAATCCCATAGAGAACAATGCCATTAATGAAAAAAATGCAATTAATTGCTTGATTATAGTGTGTTTCCCATTGCATGCAGCATACCGCAACTGGATGGCTTGCGACAGAGTCGGCCCACAGGCCTAAACTTTAGCCCCTAAACTTTCATCCTTACCATCAATACCACTGAACGCCGTTGCTGTAGCTCGAGCGCTTGTCATACTTCAAGTCGCTCAGCATGCTCGACTTCACGGCAATGTGGAAGTTGTAGCTCTTGTACGGGCCCACGGGCACAAAACTTGCGCTCATGGTGAAGCAGTGCAGGTCGCGCGACACCGAGCAGTTCATATAGGCGATTTTGCCCGTGTCGAAGTTGTAGCTTGCCGAGAACGAGAAGTTCCAGTTTTTTGTGGGGCGTATGCTGCCGTTTATGCTCAGGTTTTGCGTCCACTTGCCGTTATACTCCATCTTCTTTTTGTTAAACGTTCCGTAGCCATACGACATCGAGTAGTTGGCCGTCAGGCTCCACGGGAACGACCATTCGGCGTAGCCGTCGCGGTCGAGCTTAAGGTCGGAGTCGCCCGATTGCTGCTTGCTTTGGTTGCTGGAGTTTTGGTCGTCTTGGCGGTCGCGGTTGGCATTGCGGTCTTTGTCGTCGTCATTGGCCGTGCCCGAGTTGCGCCGTCCGCGGCCAAAGAGGTTGCGGAATGTGTCGTTGTTGATGGTGTAGCTAAACGATGTGCCCGTGCTTGCCAGGCGGCCCCAGCCTCCGCCGTGAAACAGACGCAGCTTGTTCACCCTCACGGGGTTGCCATATTCGTTGAGTTCATATTTATACACGTCCCAAGTTGCGCTCAGATTAAGGTTGAAGCCCTTGGTGAGGCGCAGCAGCATCGACGTGCCCAGGTTGCTCCACCGCATCGAGTCGGCCGCGAAGTTGTAGCTTTGGCTCAGGCTCAGGTTCTCGATAATCGACACCTTCTTGTAGCCCGTGCTGTCCTTGTCGCTGCGCACCTTGGCCTCGATGTTGTTGGCCACGTTAAACGATATCATGCCGCTGCGTCCGCTGGGCGCGGAGCCAAACAGACCGTGCGAGAAGTAGGAGTACTTCTGCTCGTGAGTCACGCCGCTGGCATCGGTGTAGCTGTAGTTGCCATAGTATCCCCAGAAGCGCGAACTGAAGTCGGGCGCGGCCGAGAACGAGATGGTGGGTGTGATCACGTGGCGTATGGTTTGCACCTTGTTGCCAAGAAACTTCAGCGGTTTGAAGAAGCCATACAGCTTGGTGCCCAGCGACAGCGAGAAGTTGAAGTCGAACACGTTGTAGAAGTTGTAGGTGGTGTCGCGCACCACTGCGCTGGCGTTGGGATCCCACATTTGGCGTATCTTGCTGGTGTACATGCGGTCGTTGAGCGTGATCGATGGTGTGACGTTGATGTACTTAAACAGCGAGAAAGTGGCCGAGATAGGCACCGAGTGCGACATGCCGTTGCGCCAGTCTTTCACAAGGCTCTTCTTGAAAAACACGTTTTCCTTGGCTGTGAGTGAGTTTTGAAACCGGCCGCTGTAGCTTAGCTTTATTTTCTCATACCACCGCTCTTCGCCCACCATCTTCTTGCGCTTGAACGGTGCCGTTTGCGACATGGTGAGCGTGAAGTTGGGGAACGACACCGCCAGCGTCGAGTCGGCGGCGCGCTGTGTTATGCTTGCCGTGGTCGACAGACTCCACTTCGAGTTGGGAAACTTGTAGCTAAGGTTCACCGTGCTGCTCTTGGTGTTCTCGGTGAAGCTGTTGCTGTAGTAGTCATCCAGGTTGTTGCGCGAATATCCGCTGGTGGCAAAGTTCACGCTGGCCGAGAAGTTCATGTTGGGGTTGGCCTTTGCGTTTTGCGAGTGCGTCCAGTTTAGGCTGAAGTTCTTCATCTTCATGTAGTCGGCCTCGCCTTTGTCGCCGGTGATGGTGGTGAGGTAGCTCACGTTCACACTGCCCTGGTACTTATACCGCTTCACATAGCTCGACTGGGCCGTCACGCCCCACGAGCCGCGGGTGTAGATTTCGCCCGTCAGGGCAAGGTCCACATATTTGTTGATGGCAAAGTAGTATCCGCCGTTGCGCAGGTAAAAGCCGCGGTTGTAGTCCTCGCCAAAAGTTGGAATGAGCACACCGCTGCTGTATTTGCTGCTGAATGGGAAGAATCCGAATGGCACAGCCACGGGCAGCGGCAGGTCTTCGAGCACCATATAGGCCGGTCCCGTCACCACGTCCTTCTTGGGGCGCACCTTGCCCCTGGTGAGCTGAAAGTAGAAGTGGGGGTTGTCGTGGTTGTCGCAGGTGGTGTAGCGGCCGTTTTGGATGTAGTACTCGTCGTTGTCCATCTTTTTGGTGATGCCTCCGGTCAGGTAGCCTTCGCCCTGCTCGGTCATGATGCCGGTGATGTAGCCCTTTTTCGACTTGAAGTTGTAGCGCATGGTCTTCGACTCATAGTCGCCGCTGGGGTCTTTGAACAGCGGGTTGCCCTTCAGCTCGCCGGTGGAGTCGGGCACGCCCACGGCATACACCTGGCTGCTGTCCATGTTCATCTTAATCTGCTCGGCGCTGAGGCTTATTGTGTTATACTTGATGTCGCTCGATCCATACATGCGCGCGTCGCGCTTGCCATAGAACACCATCGAGTCTTTGGCCGAGAACTCCACCACATGGTCGAGGTCCACCTCGTGACGCTTGAAGTGTGATGTGTCGGCCATCGCCGAGTCGGCCTTGGCGCGCTTGCGCGCTGTGGTGTCGGTGGCCACTGTGGCCGAGTCGCCGCCGCTGTAGGCCACAATTTCGGGCCCGTCGGCAGGGGTGTGACGCATGCCGCTGCCGCTTTGCGCTGCAAACACTTGCAGCACTCCTGCGGCGGCAACAGCGAGTGGCAGCACCCTTGCGCCGCCCATGTCCCTTAGCCAATGCCTCACGTGAAACATAGATGCAAAATTAAGCAATTCCCTCTATTCGGCACCAATGTGCAGCCATAATTATTGTTATAATGCGGCTGCACCGCCGTTTTTCAGCTCGGTGTCGAGGCTATCGTAGTCGGGCTCGCCGAAAATGCCGGCCATTTGGTTGAACCGCTCAATGGTGCCGCTGCCAAACTTGGCCAACTGGCGGCGCACCTCGTCGATGGGCTTGGCCGGCGCTATGCGCGACTTGCTGTAGAACTTGTCGGCATAGCACACGGCTTTCTCCTCAAGGCTCAGCGGCAGCATGTCGCGGTGGGGCAGGGGCAGTCCCTGCTCGGCAATTTCCTGTGCGGTAAGCCCCGCCCCGGTGTGGCGCTCGCACACCAGCGCGTGGCGAAACAGCCCCAGCCCGTCGAGCATTTGCCGCCCTATGATGCCGTGGCAAATGTAGGGCTCGGCGCCGTGGCAGTGAATCGACGGCGCATTGGTGCGCACTATGCCTATGTCGTGCAGCATTGCCGCCTCCACCACAAACTCGGTGTCAACCGGCGTGCCACCTTCGGTCAGACGGTGGCACAGCTGCCGGGCCAGCAGCGCCACTTGGCGGCTGTGGGCGGTGAGCAGCTCATACAGCGGCTCCCCCTCTGTGTAAAACCGCAGCAATATGCCTGTGTAGTCAATCATTTTTCTCTTGTCGTTTTAAAAAGCACAGGCGGAATCGTGAGCCGAAACCGCCTGCGCTGTATGTGTGTGGTTGTCAATTGCTTTGTTGCGGTGCAAGCATCAGTCCAGCACCTTCACCCATCCGTGCTTGTCGGGCTCGTCGCCCTTCTGTATGGCCAGCAGGTGGTGGTAGAGCTGCGTGGTCACAGGACCCGGCTTGCCGTCTTTTGCTATCTTATACACTATGCCGTTGTCCATGTCGGCAACTTCGCTGATGGGCGCGGCCACAGCCGCTGTGCCGCACTCGGCTGCCTCCTCCACATCGGCCAGCTCCTCGAGCAGCATGGGGCGGCATTCCACGGCCAGACCCATGTCTTTGGCTATCTGCTGCAGGCTCTTGTTGGTGACCGACGGCAGAATTGAGTTGCTCTTAGGTGTGATATATGTGTTGTCCTTTATTGCAAAGAAGTTGGCTGGGCCGCACTCGTCGATATATTTTTTCTCCTTGGGGTCGAGGAAGAGCACGGCCGAGTATCCTGCCGCATGGGCGCGCTCGGTGGCCGCAAGGCCGCCTGCATAGTTGCCGCCCACCTTCCAGCGGCCTGTGCCGCATGGCGCGGCGCGGTCATACTCGCGGTAAACGGCCACCTTGGTCGGCTTGAATCCGTCTTTGAAGTACGGGCCTACGGGAGTCACAAATATTATTAAAGTGTATTCATTGGCGGGACGCACGCCCACGCGCGGCGTGATGCCCACCTCCACGGGGCGTATGTAGAGCGAACTGCCGCTCTCATAAGGCGGCACAAAGCGCTCGTTGAGGCGCACCACCTTTTCCACCATTTCCAGGAATTTCTCGGCCGGAATCGGCTCCATCATCACACCACGAGCGCTGCGCTGAATGCGTTGCGCATTCTCGTCGGGGCGAAATATGCGTATTTTGCCATCGCGGCCGCGGAATGCTTTCATACCCTCGAATATCGCTTGACCGTAGTGCAGGCAGGTGGCTGCAATGTGCAGACTTATTTGTTCTGAGTCCGACACCTCAATTTCACCCCATTTGCCGTCTTTGAAAGTGCATCGCACGTTGTAGTCGGTCTTGATGTAGCCGAATGGCAGGTGCGACCAGTCGATGTTTTCGTTGTTTGCCATTTTTTTCTTTCTTCTGCTGAACGTTTTTGCTGTTTTCTATAGATGTAGGGCACGCTTGCCGGCGCAATTTCCGCTCCGCTCAACGGGTGCTGATGTGCGCGTCATAGTGCCACTTTCTGCGTTAAATTTCCAATTTTCACAATGTAGATGCCGCGTGCAAGCCTCAGCTCCGACGTGCCGGCTCCGATTGTGGCTTGCGACACCAGCTGGCCGAGAATGGTGAACACCCTCACCTGTATGCGTCGCGGCGTCCTTATCGCTATCACTCCATTGCGGCCATAAATCTCAATGCC
>CALBLR010000315.1 GCA_937896015.1 uncultured Prevotellaceae bacterium
TGTCGCCTCTGGGCAACGCCAGCGCCGATGAGTGCGCCGACTATTGCGTGGTGATGTTCTCCGACCTCACCAAGAAGGTGACCATGCAGACTCTGTTTCACGACGGCGGCTTCTCGAGCATGGGCATGTCGCTGCGCGGCATGACGCAATACAACAAGTCGTTTATCGACGAGAACCGCGACGAGAACGGCAAGATTATCTACGGATAAGCCACTTAGTGCCCTCACAGGCACTACACACATAATATAAACGCAGCATCGGCAACGGGATGAGTCTAACCGCTCACCGCTGCCGATGCTCTTTTTTTGTTGTGCGCTTGGCGGGGCTGCGCTACTTGCCCATGCTTATGCGCCACTCGCCCTTTTTGTTGAGGCGCAGCTTCACGCTTTCGCTGGTTGAGTCGGCCTTTTCATAGGCCACCATCATTTTCACCACGGCGCTGCTGTCGCTCACCTCTTCCGACACCACGCGGTAGCCGGTGATCTCGCCCTTCTGCTCCAGCGATGAGGCGTATTTGCTTTGCAGCATTCCAGCCATGGCCTCCTGCTCGCTCTTCAGTTTGTCGCCGGTAAGCGTGTCGTTGTAGTACATCAGCTTGCTGTAGCCCTCAAAATCTTTTTTCTGCAGGCACTCGATTGACTTTTCGGCCACGCCTGTCGGAGTGTTGCCCTTGCCGCAGCTCACGGCCACCAGTGCCATCAGGCAGGCGGCCACAATGGTTAGAATCTGTTTCATTGTCGTTTTTTGCGTTATTAAAAATTGGTGGATTAAAACTCTGTTACTGTGGTTAGGCGGTGCGACTCGCCGAAGTCGCTTGGCAGCCAGCAGCGGGTGTGCAACCCCGGCAGGTTCACATCATGGGCGGGAGGCCCGGCAACGTCGAGTCCCGCTTTGAAGTAGGCGCGTGCCACCAGCTCGGTGCAGTAGAGGCGCGAGGTGTCGGCCGAGTCGTAGTTGTGGTCAAACGCCGTGCCGCGCCTGTAGGCGGCCATGGCCCACGACGCAGCCTTGTGTGCCGCCGCCCGGTTGGCCGGGCGGCGCACCGCTCCGCATGAGGCCGTCATCGAACTGAAAAATTTTTCCGGAGAGTCCATTTTCACACGGTCGACGTCGCCGGCAAAGTCGGGCTCGCCAGGCACCGCATGCACTATCATGGGGTGGCCACACGAGTCCACCACTATGCCCACGTGCGAATACTGCCCGCCACGATCGGCGGCCACCACGGCATGGCTGGTGACACCACCGCCCATGCGCAGCACCACATCGCCCTCGCGCAGCTCGGTGCCAACGGGCAAAATGCACTGCGGCCTATCCTGTCGGGCACTGTGGCCGGTACAGGCGGCCGTGGCGGCAAGCAGTGCCGTGTAGCATGCTATGACCATGATTGCCTTCATGAGTGCGGCAAATTTAGGCATTTGCACCCACTGCTGCAACAGCCCGCCATATGTTGTGCAACATGTGCAGCTACCGTTTCGGGCGGTTGTCCTTGCCGCGGCGCTGGCCTCGGTGGCCCTTTGACTGCTGGTCGCGGCGCGACGGACCCATGTAGCCCACGCCGTGCGGATACAGCTTGTCGATAAGGTCGGGGCGGTGCATGCGGCGCAGGGCCTGCACTATTCCGCGCTTGTAGGTGCTCTCATACCAGAAGAAGAACTGCCGCTGGGCCAGTTTCTCCTCGGGCGTGTGGGCCGTGTACACAGGCTCGAGCGTGTAGGGGTTGAGACCCGTGTAGTAGGTTTCGGTCGACACCGTCATGGGTGTGGGGGTGAAGTCCTGCACCTGCTCAAGGTGGAAGTCGAGTTCCTTGGTGATCACGGCCAGTTCGGCCATGTCCTCCTCGTGGCATGCGGGGTGCGACGATATGAAGTAGG
>CALBLR010000316.1 GCA_937896015.1 uncultured Prevotellaceae bacterium
AATTTCAATGGTGTGGATATGCGCATCGGGGTCGAGCAACCCCTCGGCCATGCACTGTGCCGAGTAGCCCGAAAAGGTGCCCAGTTCAAGCACTCGCCGCGGCCTTATCATGCGCACCAGCATCTTCAGCAGCCGTCCCTGCAAGTGGCCCGAGCACATGCGCGAATACAGCAGGCGCACATGCGTGTCGCGGTCGAGGCGGTAAAGGCTGTCGGGCTCCGGGTCGATGTGAGCCAGCACATATTGCTCAAGTTCATCGGTCATTGCCGTCCTCCTTTTAATATGCTGTCGACGGCCATGCGGTAGCTGTCGAGACCGTGGCCGGCTATCACCTCACGGCAAGCCGGAGCTATCATCGACACCCTGCGGTAGGGCTCGCGCGACTGCACGTCGCTTATGTGCACCTCAATCACAGGAGCAGTGACGGCCCTTATTGCGTCGGCAATGGCAATTGACGTATGGGTGTAGGCGCCGGCGTTGAGCACAATGCCCTGGCAGTCGAAACCCACACGCTGAATCTCGTCGATTATCGAGCCTTCGTGGTTGCTCTGAAACGTGATGAACTCCACTTGCGGATATCGGGCGGCAAGCTCGCGCAGATAGTCATCCATGCTCTTGTGGCCGTATATTTCTGGCTCGCGCACCCCCACCAGGTTCAGGTTGGGGCCGTTGATTATCGATATTTTCATTCTTTGCATTTGTTGTTTTGTTGCAAAGATACAAATTATATCACTACCAGTGTGTGTTTCACACCTCACGTGTGGTCAAAGTCAATCCACCTGCTTGAAGCGCACCGCCGTGTGCGGCACCTTGTCGGCCACCACCACAAGGCAAGGCGTGGATGTGTAGCTAAGCGGGCCGCCGCCCACCTTCTTGCGGTATACGAGAGTGAGCGTGCCGTCGGCCGAGGCGCTAAGGCTCACTGCTTCAAGGCTGACATGGCGGTTCACTGGCTCGCAGGTGACGGCAAGCACCATTTGGCGGCTGAAGTCGATGGGCGTGGGCTGCCCGCCCCGGCCCATATAGGCTGCAATGCCAAATGTGCTGTCGAACTGCTCCTGCGTGCTGATTTGCATTTCGCCAAAGTGCTGCACATCGTTGCGCACAAAATAGTTCTGAGCCACTGTGTAGCTAATTGGATTTGCCGGCGCCGACTCCTTGGCCGACCGGCACGACACCACCGCCAGCAAAGCCAGCAGGGCAAGTAGGATGAGTGTGATTCGTGTTTGCTTCATATTTTCTTGATTATTATTCATGACCAAAGTCTCACGGCTATGCAAGCCGTGCAAATAATAATCAGCGCACAGTGGCAAACATTGCACGGTAATGCCCGTTTTTTTCAGCCATGGCACTAAATGGTGCCCTGCTCCACTCGGATGCATATGCGCTCGATGAGGGCATCGTTGCGGTCGTGCTGAGGGTCGAACCCCGTCTTCATGTTCACGCCAAAGAAGCGGCCGAACGTCTGCCAAAAGCCCGCGCGGAATGTGCCCAAAAAAGCCTTCACTATGTTATATGAATTCTGGTTCGTCTCACGGTTGATGAGCTTAATCAGCATCTTGCCCTGGCCTCGGGTCATCTGCTTCATTTCGGGCTTGTATTGGTTGAACACGTTTTTCTCAAACCTCCGCAGGTAGTCCTCCTTCTCCTTCTTGGTCTTGTAGGTCTCTATATACTCATATGTTTCCTGCAGGGTGGAATTGATGAGCTTGGCGTAGGGCAGCGTGCGCTTCACGTCGCGCACCGTGCGCCAGTAGAACTGCTCCTCGGCGCTGTTGCGGAATCGCTCTGGCGGATACACCGTGATGGTGTTGAGCACAAGCATTATCAGCGTGTCGCCCGACTGCTTGTCGAGAAAGTGATATTTGCCATAATACACGTTGCGCAGCAGCGAAGGCAGCGGAGTGCCGTCGCTGGTGGTGGCTTGTGCCTTGGCACCCACTGGGCACAGCACAGCCGCCACGGCCAGCAGCACCCACATTATGGCTCTATTCCAATTGGTCATTTCTTGCTCCAAGCTTATTCTACAAATCAGGCACAAAAGTATCACAAAGATTTCAATTAACAGTCACCCTGACTATTAATTTACTTAAAAAATCAGCCCCGGGTCACTTCAGCTCCATGGCGTCATAAAGGTGCTGCAAAAGTTGCCTGTCGCCGCCTGTCAGCGCAGCCACAAGTGCGAGCGCAAAGTGCAGCGATATGCCCGCGCCGGCTGCGGTGATGAGGTTGCGGTCCTTGACCACACGCTCACCCGTCACCTTATATCCTGACTCGGCCATTTTGGACACCACGCTGCTGTGGCAGGCCACCGACGCCCCTGGAGCTATGCCAGCTGCGGCAAGCACGGTGGGCGCGCCGCAAATGGCGGCAAGCAGGCGTCCGCTGTCCCACTGACGCCGTGCTATGGCCAGCACGCGCTGGTCGGAGGCAAGGTTGACATAGCCGGGATACCCGCCCGGCAGCACCACAAGGTCGGCATCGGCCAAGTCGTCGGCCCCAGCCAGCACGCGGTCGGCAGTCACCTTCACGCCGTGCGACGACTCCACTTCGCGCCCCTCGGCTATCGACACCGTTGCCACATCGATTTTGGCACGGTGCAGCACATCCACGGGAGCCAAGGCCTCGATGGTCTCAAATCCCGGAGCAAGCAATACGTATACTTTCATTGCGATATTCTTTTTGCGTTTTTTAGAAGTTTAGCGAGCGGGCCAGGCCCGTATAGGTGACGGTGAAGCCCACCATGCAGCCCTTGGCCTGCGGGGTGATGGTGTTGTGCTTGGCAAGCGCCACAAACGGCGATATGCGCAGCGATGACACAAACTGCTCGCGCTGCCCCACCCCAAGCAGTGGAGTGTCGCTCACATGAGCGTGCAGCTTGATGTCGAAGTCGAGCGAGGCCATGAAGTTGAAGCTATGAAACTTGGCGCGTTCGTCACTCTTCACCTTGCTCACGTCGTTGCCATGGTCGTCCTTACTCCACTCCAAGTTGTTGAGCGTCCACGCATAGCTGCTGTAGTAGCCGCCCACGTTGGGCGTTATGGCAAAGCGGCGCGTGTTCATCACACAATAGCCCAGTTGCACGCCCACACCGAGGAATGTGGCCGAGGCATGTGAGTTGACCTGCGCGTCTTTGCCGTCGTCGGTCTTGACGTTAAACATGTTGTTGCGCGCAAACGACGGCTGCCCGTAGCTGATGTCGGCCTTAAGTCGCAGATTGTTGTAGCCGCCTGTGAGGCCCAGCATGAATATGGCGTTGCCCTTAAACTGGTTGGCCAGGTCGCCTGTGGGGAACACTGCGCCCACACCGCCATATATGCCATAGCAAAAACTGTTTGGAGTGACTTTAGGCACCGGGGGCACACCCAGTTCCTCAAGCTGGCGGCGCACGTCGTATTCCCAGTCTTGCAGCCGCGTTTCGCTGCGGCCATAGTCGGTGGCCTCGTCGATTTCGGCAAGGCGGCGGTCGAATGTGGCACGATATTCCTTCAGGCGCCGTTCAGTCTCGATTCCGCTTATGCCGGTGTTGATGTCTTGCTGCAAGCGGCGGCGCATCACCTCAAGCAGGTCGAACTGCAACTGGTGGTAGCGCAAT
>CALBLR010000317.1 GCA_937896015.1 uncultured Prevotellaceae bacterium
TGAACGCCGAGGCCTACACCAAGTTCATTGGCGAGTAAACCACGGTTGAGCCATACGGCTCAAAACCTCCTTACTTTTTTACACACAATTTGAATAAAATAGCATAATGACTTACAAATATTTTCCGCACACCGAAGCCGATGTGAAGCAGATGCTGGAGGCAAGCGGACTGAAGTCGCTCGACGACCTGTATGGCGACGTGCCGCAAGAGCTGCGCCTGGGCCGCGACTACGACCTGCCACAGTCGATGAGCGAAGTGGAGGTGCGCCGCTTCTTCAAGCAGCTGGCCGCCAAAAACTCGCCGCTCACCTGCTTTGCCGGAGCCGGAGTGCAAGACCACTACTCGCCCGCCGTGGTGAGCAACATAGTGGAGCGCAGTGAGTTCCTCACCAGCTACACGCCCTATCAGGCCGAGATTTCGCAAGGCACTCTGCAATACATATTCGAGTACCAGAGCATGATGGCCGAGCTCACGGGCATGGAGGTGAGCAACGCGTCGATGTACGACGGCGCCACCGCCACCGCCGAGGCCATGATGATGGCTGTGGCCAACGCCAAGAAGCGCCGCCGCGTGCTGGTGTCGGCCACCGTCAACCCCGCCGTGCTGCGCGTGGTCGAGACCTACGCCAGCTATCACGGCGTGGAGGTGGAGATGATTGCCGAGGAGGACGGCGTGACAAGCCGTGCCGACTTTGAGGCCAAAGTGGGCCGCGGCGATGCCGCCGGCGTGATTGTGGCCGCGCCCAACTACTACGGCATTCTGGAAGACTACACCGGCTGGGCCGACGCCTGCCACGCAAGCAAGGCCCTGCTGATAATGAACTGCAACGCCTCGGCGCTGGGAGTGATAAAGACCCCTGGCGAGTGGGGAGCCGACATCGCCGTGGGCGACGGCCAGAGCCTGGGCATACCCATGAGCTGCGGCGGCCCATACGTGGGATTCATGTGCACCAGCAAGAAGCTGATACGCAAAATGCCGGGCCGCATAGTGGGCGCCACCACCGACCTCGACGGCAAGCGCACATTCGTGCTCACACTGCAGGCGCGCGAGCAGCACATACGCCGCGAGAAGGCCACAAGCAACATATGCTCTAACGAGAGCCTCATGGCGCTGTATGTCACTGTATACATGTCGCTCATGGGCAAGCAGGGCCTGCGCGAGGTCAACGAGCTGGGCTACGGCGGCGCGCACTACCTGGCCGACGAGCTTTGCAAGACGGGCAAGATGCAGCTGGCCTACCCCGGCAAGCCATTCCTCAACGAGTTTGTGATGAGCACCAGCCTCGACGTTGACGCGCTGATAAAGCACTGCGCCGACAAGGGCGTGCTGGCCGGCGTTAAGGTGGCCGACGGCAAACTGATGCTGTGCGTGACCGAAATGCGCAGCAAGCAGGAAATCGACCGCCTGGTGCAGTTAGTAAAAGAGTTTTAATTCACACCCCCTTATAAAAACAGCGTAAGAAACAATGAACAATACATATTACGGAAAACTGATTTTCGAGCTTTCGAAAGAAGGACGCAGGGGGTACTCGCTGCCTCGCAACGAATTTGAGGGCCACAAGCTGAGCGAGCTGCCCGCCACGCTGATGCGAGGCGAGGCTCCCGCCCTGCCCGAGGTCGATGAGCTGACAGTGGTGCGCCACTACACCAACATGAGCAACAACAACTTTGGCGTAGACACCGGATTCTATCCGCTGGGCTCATGCACCATGAAGTATAACCCCAAAATCAACGAGGAGATAGCCTCCATGCCGCAGTTTGCCTCACTTCACCCGCTGCAGCCCGCCGCCACTGTGCAGGGCGCGCTTGAAGTGTACGACGGCCTGCAGCGCAGCCTGGCCGAGATTTCCGGCATGAGCCGCTTCACCCTTAACCCCTATGCCGGAGCCCATGGCGAGCTCACCGGCCTGATGGTGATGCGCAGCTACCACCGCAGCCGCCACGACGACAAGCGCACCAAGGTGATAGTGCCCGACTCGGCACACGGCACCAATCCCGCCAGCGCGGCGGGGTGCGGCCTTGACGTGGAGCAGGTGAAGAGTCTGCCCGACGGCACTGTCGACACCGCCGACCTTGCCACCAAGCTCGACGACACCGTGGCCGGCATGATGATGACCAACCCCAACACGCTGGGCATATTTGAGCACAGCATAGCCGAAATCGCGCAGATGGTGCACAAGTGCGGCGGCCTGATGTATTACGACGGAGCCAACCTCAACCCCATGCTGGGCGAGGTGCGCCCCGGCGACATAGGCTTCGACATAATGCACATCAACCTGCACAAGACGTTCTCCACCCCTCACGGCGGCGGCGGCCCCGGCTCGGGCCCCGTGGGCGTGCGCAAGGGGCTTGAGCAGTTCTTGCCCAACCCGCAGGTGGCGCGCAATGCCGACGGCACGCTCGATGTGGCGATGGGGGCCGACTCGCTCGGCTCAATATCGCTGCACACCGGCAACTTTGCCGTGATAATGCGAGCCTACGCCTACATCCTGGCTCTTGGCCGCGACCAGATTAAGCACGTGGGGCCGCTGGCCACGCTCAACGCCAACTATGTGAAGGAGCAGCTCAAAGACTGCTACGAACTGCCGCTGACGGGCGTGTGCAAGCACGAGTTTGTGTTCGACGGCCTCAAAGACAAGAGCACCGGTGTAACCACCCTCGACGTGGCCAAGCGTCTGCTCGACTACGGCTACCATGCCCCCACCATCTACTTCCCGCTGCTGTTCCACGAGGCCATGATGATTGAGCCCACCGAGAACGAGAGCAAGGAGACGCTCGACTCGTTTATCGAGGTGATGCGCAAGATTGCCAAGGAGGCCAAAGAGCAGCCCGAGCTGGTGAAGGGCGCGCCGCACAACACCCCCGTGCGGCGGCTCG
>CALBLR010000318.1 GCA_937896015.1 uncultured Prevotellaceae bacterium
GCGCGCTCAAGCAGACGGCTGTGCAGATAGAAGATGTCGCCAGGGTAAGCCTCGCGGCCCGAGGGGCGCTTGAGGATAAGCGAGATTTCGCGGTAGGCCACTGCCTGCTTCGAAAGGTCGTCGTACACCACCAGGGCATCGCGGCCGGTGTCACGGAAATACTCGCCGATGGCTGCGCCGGCAAACGGGGCGTAGTAGCGCATCGAGGCCGAGTCGGCGGCAGTGGCTGCAATCACCACTGTGTAGGGCATGGCGCCGTGCTGCGTGAGCTGGTTGACCAGAGCTGCCACGGTGGAAGCCTTCTGGCCGATGGCCACGTAGATGCAATACACGGGGTGACCTGCCTCGTATTCTGATTTCTGATTGATTATGGTGTCAACGGCGATGGCAGTCTTGCCAATCTGGCGGTCGCCGATGATGAGCTCGCGCTGTCCGCGGCCTATAGGTATCATAGAGTCGATGGCCTTGAGGCCGGTCTGCAGCGGCTGGTCGACGGGCTGGCGGAAGATTACGCCCGGGGCCTTGCGCTCAAGCGGCAGGCGCACGAGGTCGCCCTCGATGGGTCCTTTGCCGTCGATGGGCTCGCCCAGGACGTTGATGACGCGTCCCAGCAGGCCCTCGCCCACGGGAATGGATGCGATTTCACCGGTGCGGCGCACTTTCATGCCCTCGCTCACGGTGTCGACCTTGTCGAGCAGGATCACACCCACATTGCTTTCCTCAAGGTTCATGGCCACGCCGGTCACGCCGTTTTCGAACTCAACGAGCTCGTTGGCCTTCACATTTTCAAGGCCATAGACATGAGCCACACCGTCGCCCACCTCGAGCACTGTGCCCACTTCCTGAAACGACACCGACTGCTGGACGTCGCTCAGTTGCTGCTTCAGTATATCTGAGATTTCACTTGGGTTTATCATCTCACATTAATTAACTTAGGAGTTTTAAACGCAATTTATCTATTTCACTCTTGACCGAGGCGTCGAGCTCGAGCGAGTCGACGGTGATGCGGAAGCCGCCAATGAGGGCGGGATTGACCACCGTGCTCAGCTCCAGCTGCTGCTGGCGCAGCTGGCTCTTGACCACAGCCAGGATTTTATCGATCTCGGCCTGCGGCAGCTGGGCTGCCGTCTCGACCTCGACCTTGGCTATGCCGTGCTGCCGGCGGTAGAGCTTGACGTAGCTCAGCGCCATGGCACGCAGGAATTCAACACGATTGTTCCTATCCACGAGCGATATGAACTTATCGAGCGGACCGCCTGGCTGAGCGCCAGCGGCAGCAAGCAGCAGTGCGCGCTTCTTGCCGAGCTGCACGAAGGGGTTGCAGGCAACCTGCTTCAGCTCGCGAGAGGCGGCAAACGCTGCTTCAAGGCTCTTCATCTGGCCGTAGACCTCGGCGTCCTGGCCTTGGCTTGCGGCTTGCTTATAGAGCGCCTTGGCGTATCGATTAGGGATTAGTCCGTCATTCATGATTCACTCAGTTTTTAGTCTCAACCTCGTTCAACAATTTATCGACCAGGGCTTGCTGGGCATCATCGCCCTCCATGTTGTGCCGGATCACTTTTTCGGCAATCTGGAGTGCGTAAGCCCCCACCTCCTGGCGCAACTGGCGCTCGCTCTCTTTGCGGGCCTGCTCGATGGCAAGCTGTGCGGCGTCGGTCACTTTCTTTGCCTCGACGGCTGCCTGGCCCTTGGCCTCCTCGATGATTTGCGATTTCATCTTGGCAGCGTCGCGGAGTATGTCGGCCTGTTGCTTCTGGGCTTCGGCTATCACCTTGTCGGCTTCAGCTTTGGCGTTGTCGAGGTGCGACTTTGCCTCCTGGGCATAGGCCACGCCCTTGTCGATCAAGTCGGCACGGGTCTCCATGCTCTTGATGATGAAGGGCCATGCAGCCTTTGCCAGGATGACGTAGAGGCCGACGAACGCCAAAAACATCCAAAACACCAGGCCAAATTCTGGCATGAACAGTTCCATTACAAAAATCTGATTATTGTAGGGTTGCTTCTGTTAAAAAAACTCTCTCACAGCGTGCTGGTTACACGAAGAGGGCGAGGATGCACACGATGAGGGCGAAGAATGCCACACCCTCGATGAGGGCTGCAATCACGATCATGTTGCTTCGTATGTCGCCAGTAGACTCGGGCTGGCGGGCGATAGCCTCCATTGCCGAACCACCAATCTTACCGATACCGATACCTGCTGCGATTGCTGCGATACCTGCGCCAATACTTGCACCCAGTTTTGCTAACTCTGCTGCGGCTAAAATCATTGCTAACATAATCTTATAAATTTTAAAGTGTTGTTTTTAATATTCTGTTTTTAATGAAAATTCTCTGTGTGAGTGTATGTGCCATTTATTTGTTGTCGGATTGCTCCGGTTGCATCTCGTGATGGTGCACATGTGCCATTGAGATGAACATGGTTGAAAGGATGGTGAACACGTAAGCCTGAATGAAGCTCACGAGGGTGTCGAGCAGGAGCATGAACAGCGAGAATGCCAGCGAGAACACTGCCGTAGCCGAACCGATGACCACGCCGTAGGCTCCGAAAATGAATATGAGCAGTGTGAACACGATGACCACCATGTGGCCGCCCATCATGTTGGCAAACAGACGGATCATCAGGGCCACAGGCTTGGTGAAGATGCCGAAGAGCTCAATGATGGGCATCAGGGGCACCGGGGCCTTGAGGGCCACTGGCACATCGGGCCAGAAGATCTCTTTCCAGTATTCGCGCGTGCCGGTGAGGTTGGTCACCAGGAATGTGCACACTGCCAGCGTCATGGTCACGGCCAGATTGCCCGTGAGGTTGGCGCCGCCGGGGAATATCACCGTGAGACCGAGCAGGTTCATGGTGAGGATAAAGAAGAACACTGTGAGCAGATAGGGGCCATACTTGGGCGCGTCCTTGCCCATGATGGGACGGATGGTGTCGTTGTAGACGAAATCGACACACACCTCGAGGGCGGCCGTGCCTTTGCGCGGGGCCTTGAGCCCATTCTTCTTATACCAGTTGCGCACCTTCATGACCATGCAAATCACCAGCAGGGCGGCAATGAAGATGCCGGCGGCGTCTTTGGTGATCGACAGGTCGAGCGGCCTATACTCATTGCCCTGACCGTCGGTGCCCACAATTTTGCCACTGTGGTCGCCGCCCTCGGCAATTCTGAAGCCCTCATACTCGGCTCCGCCCTGCACGCGGCACGACATGAAGCAGTGCCACGAGCCGGCGTAGTCTTGCACGATTACGGGCAGGGGAATTCTGAGCTCATGAGAGAATGGCACCTCCCAGCCGTAAGCGTCGCCCAGGTGCTCGAATATGAGCTCTTTGGGGTCGAGCTTGCCGGCGGCCTGACTGCTGTGGTGCGAGGCCTGCATATAGCCAAGGGCCATGAGCGCCACTATCACAAAAGCCACAACTGCTGTTATAACCTTCTTCATGTTTGGTCAGTTTTAATTAATATAAGCACACCGACACCACATTATCCTTTATATCAGCCACCCCGCCCTGGATGTCGCGGGTTTCGGTCTGGCCGGCGGCCAGAGTGTAGGCCACAGTGCCTGGCACGAGCGATGAGATGAGGGCTGCGTGGTGGTTGAGCACCTGGAAGGAGCCTGCGGCTCCGGGCAGTGTAACGCTCGTCACCTCGCCTTCAAACTCGATTTTCTCGGCCGATATGATTTTGAGTGTCATTATTGATGAATGCTAAGTTGTAATATAAATCTCTCTCGTAAATTCTCGATCACTTGCCCACCTCGGCAAGCATCTTCTTGCCCTTGGCAATGGCGTCGTCGATGGTGCCCACGTTGAGGAATGCCTGCTCGGGGTATTCGTCGACCTCGCCGTCGAGAATCATCTTGAAGCCGCGGATGGTCTCGTTGAGCGGAACCATCACGCCGGGAACGCCGGTGAACTGCTCGGCCACGAAGAATGGCTGCGACAGGAATCGCTGTGCGCGGCGGGCGCGCGACACCACCAGCTTGTCTTCGTCGCTGAGCTCGTCAACGCCAAGGATGGCGATGATGTCTTGCAGCTCGTTGTACTTCTGCAGCAGGTGAATCACACGCTGGGCCACATTGTAGTGCTCCTCGCCGATGATGTTGGGGTCCATGATGCGCGACGTCGACGCCAGCGGGTCGACGGCCGGATAGATGCCCAGCTCGGTGATTTTGCGGCTAAGCACCGTGGTGGCGTCAAGG
>CALBLR010000319.1 GCA_937896015.1 uncultured Prevotellaceae bacterium
TACGACGAGCTCGAGGCCAACTGCCGCCTCTACCTCTCTGGTAATGTCTAAAGTTGAAAGTCGAGGGTTGAAAGTAGAATGTTGAAGGGGGTCTGAGTTAAATTATCGATAATCAGTGAATTGTATGGATGCGACATGCTGAAAGCACTGAAAAAGTATGGTGTTTGCGTTATTTCCCATAAAATTGAAGACGACATTATCCCGTTAGGGATAAAATATGTGTAGGCAGGTATGCAGCACGGGCGTAGCGATAGCGAAGTCCGTGCGAAATGCCTGCGCTGTTGCCGCCTGCACAATTGCATTCCAGAGGAATGCGACAGTATACGGATTCTGCTGATATGCTGATTATTGCGTTGCGATGCATTGCAAGGTGCAGTGGTCGCATTCCTTTGGAATGCGTGGCTTGGGTGGACTGTTAGCAGGCATTTCGCGTCGGCTGCGCCTACGCATATCCAATCCCTCTGGGATTGCGACTTTTCAGTGCTCTCGGCATGCCGCGTCCATATGATTCGTTACTTTATGGCGCATCCCACCATTAAATTTTAAAACACAAAACAAAGGCCCTGGCGCATCATCGCGTCAGGGCCTCCGTTAAAAGCAAAGTATTGTAATTTGTTTCAGTTTATCTCACTATAAACTTCTGGCCACCGGCCACATACACGCCGCTGGGCAGTTCAATGGTCTTGCTGTCGCCGCCGTCGAGCGCGAAGCGGGCCACCTGCTGGCCAAGCACGTTGTGCACGGTCACCATCATTCCGGCTCCGCTGCTGAATGTGGCGCTGCCTGTGCTGCCCACTATCAGCAGGCCTCCGTTGCCGCCCATGGTGGCGGCGTTGATGCCGGTCATCGTCTTGTCGGCCGCAATGGTCTGCTCCACCTTTATGGCAAAGTTGTTGCCCTTGGTGAGGTCGGCAATCGCGAAGTCTTCGCTGCCAGTCTTGTAAATCAGGAAGTAGACCATGCGCAGGGTGGGGGTGCCGTCGCTGCCGTCGCTGGCCAGCACATCGTCAAAGTCCATACAGTCGGTCACTGCCGGTAGTGTGCCGCTGTACCACTGACGCACGCCCATGGCGTTTTCGGCTATGCTGCTGCCCTGCGAGAACTGTGCCGAGCGGCCATTGACCACATAGTAGGCATACACCGAGTCGCGCCCTGCGACGCGCTGCTGCTTGTTCATCTCCGAGCGATACATAAAGCGGCCCTCGCTCTCGTTGTAGAGCATCACCACGGCGGTGTAGTTCTCAAACGTCGACTTGTCGCTCATCAGGCGGGCGCGCAGGTCAAGGCCGTTCTTCTTGTATTCGGTGGGGTAGGTGAGTCGGTTGGCAATGCTCACGTTTTGCGCGTCGCTGCCGTCGTTCAGGTTGAGGTCGGCGCTGGGGGTGGGCCACACCCACACCGTGTCGCTTTGCTGCGCATAGGTGTCGTTATACAGCGTGCCGCCCTGGCCGTCGAAGCCGTCAAGCGAGCTCCACTCCGAGTAGTATGGGTGGCGGTACATGTTATAGCCGCTGTAGGTGTTGTGGGCCGAGTTGAAGTAGTTGGTGGCTGTGTAGGTCATCACGCCAATCTGCCCCTGGTTGTACACCGCATATATGGTGATGCAGCCGCCGTCGTTGTCGGGGAAGTCCTGCTCGCTGGGCATCGTAATCGAGTATTGCGACGGGTTGTCGCTCACAGCCTTGAAGGCCGGGTCGAAGTATTGGCGCTTGTGGCCGGCATAGTCGCTGGTGAAGTACAGGAACTCATAGGGGGCGCGGTTGTGTCCGCTTTGCACTGTCACCTTGTCGCCCACGCCTGCGGTAATCATTACGCCCTTGTCGGCCTGCACACCATTGGCCGTGATCATGGGGTCGCCGTTGTTGTCGCCGGGCTTGGCCACGATGCGAATCAGGCGTGTGGGGGTGCGGAAGTAGTACATTTGCGATGAGATGGCCGACGGCGATATGTAGGTCATATTGCCGGTGAAGCACTTGGCGTTGACGCGCACGGTGTAGTTGTTCTTAACCGCGGTGGCAAATGCCACGCCGTCGTTGGTCTTCAGGTCGCTCCACTTCAGCGTTACCGACTTGGTGGCAAACTCGCAGCCCAGCGACTTCTCGGCCACCATCACATTCTTTTCGTTGAATATCTGAATGTTGTAGTCCACCTTCGACTCCGTCTTTTGCAGGTCGTTGGGGTTGGTGATCACAATGTCGGGCCGGTCGGTGGGCTTGTGGGTGTCGTAGGTCGATGTGCCCGGCGTTATCACGGGCGGCTGCAGCGGCAGCTGCTCGGAGCGCTGTGCGCCATATATTATGTCGCCTATGCGCAGGTTCATGTAGATGGAGCGCATCAGGTAGTCGCCGCCCTGGTCGCAGTTGTCGTCTTCGTCCACCTGGTCGGCGGTGATGCGTATGATTTGCGGATACCCCTCATACAGAATGCCCAGGGTGCCGTCTTGCTGCACGGTGATCGAGCTGTATTGGGCCGTCTCGTCGAGGTAGTCGTTGGGATCGCTCAGGCACAGGCTCTTGGTCCACGTGAAGTTGCCCGTGGCCACATCGCTCTTCAGCGCGTAGAACACGCACAGGCCCGAGCGCGTGGTGGGCGCAGCGCCGGCCGAGGCCGATGCCTGGGTGGTGGGCACGGTGTGCAGCAGGTATTCCTTGCCGTCTTTGGTGGTGAATGCGGTCATGGCGCCGTTGGCCTTCTCCTTAAGGTTCATGCCACACTGGCCAAGGTTTTGCGCCTTCCAGCGCACATCGCTTGTGCTGCCGCTCATGGTGAGCATCACAAACTGGCGCTGGCCGGTGCCAGTGGTGCGGATCGACATCAGAAACTTGTTTTCACCCACCTCGATTAGTTGCGCCTCATCGTCGGCGCCGTTCGATGATTTGAACATTGCCGTTTTCGACGCTGCTGCGTTTGGCTGCAACACTTGCCAGTAGTTGTTGCTGGGGTCATACACAAGGAAGTAGTTGCCGTTGGTGTATGTCCATCCGTAGGTGTATTTGAACGAGCGGAAGCAGGCTATCACTTTGCCGGCCAGCAGGCCGCTCTTCACCACACACATGTTGCCCGGGGCAATGTTGCCTCGCTCGTTCTCAATAATCGACAGCTTGGTGCCGTTTTTGTCGTGTAAGTATTCGGGCGTGCTCCACGTCTGGCCGTTGTCGCGGCTAATCGAGTAGCTGTTATACGTCTTTTTGTTGTCGTCGGTGATGCCCAGACCGTAGCCGTGGGTGAATGCGCACAGAATGTCGCCGTTGGGCAGCGAGGCGAATGCGGGGTCGCCGTAGCCTATCGAGTTGAGGCAGTCCAGAGTGCCGTCGCTCTTATATTTTGCCTCGCCCTTGGCTATGGTCATGGCCGTGCTCCACGTCTGGCCGTTGTCAACCGAGCGGCGCAGAATTATGTCGATGTCGTTGGTGATGTCGTGAATGTGCTTCTTGCGGGCGTCGCTCACTGCCAGCAGCGAGCCGTCGCTCGACGACACAATGGCCGGAATGCGGTAATACTTCGAGTAGAAGTCGTTGGGGGCAAACAGCACGCGGTTTTGCATCACCAGCGCGCGCTTGCCGCTGGCGTCATAGCCGTTCTGCTCAAGCAAGGCGTTGTTGCCGTTATATTGGTAGTCATTGTAATTATCTCTGTAGATGTATCCCAGGCTGCCGCCTTCAAGTCCGGTGATTTCAGCACCAATCTTTGTCAGATTTTTGCGCTGGCCGCCTATCAGGGGCAGTTCAGAGCCGTCTTTGGCCTTCGAGTTGATGTCGGCGGTCACATACAGCACATAGCCTCCGGCCTCGGCCACGGTGCCCTTGAGGCTCATGGCCTGCCTGATGTCGCTGGTCTGGGCCAGCAGCACGGCTCCGGTTTTGCCCGACGGGTCGCGGTAGTCCCACACGCGTTCAAATGTTTTGGCCACTTTCGACGCATTGCCGCTGATCGACGGGTCATACTTGCGGGCATACACGCACACGCGGTTCACGTAGTTGGCATACTCGCCCAGCAGGTTGAAACTCACTGTCACCTCGGCGTTGTCGGCCGTGGTGTAGTATTCGGCAAAAGCCAGGTCTTCGTTGGCATTGCCCAGGCCGGCATATCCTGCCGCCTGCCACCACCAGCCGCTTTGGAAGCCGGTGATGCTGTTGGCATAAGCTGCACTGCAGCCCGCAACGATGAAGCACCAAGCAAGCAAAAACTTCATCATTGCATTTTTCATAATGCAGTTTCGCATTTTTTCATAAGTCAGCGCCGCTGTCCCGTGGCGGCACCTTTGTTTGAATTAATTAGTGACTTTGTTCAATTATAGTTGTCTTTGTATTCTCCTACTTCGTTGGTCATTGTCAAGCGGCGTGTGCCGGGACACAAATAAGCGTAAATGCGTCAACGCAACTAATAGTACGTTGACTCACTGTGACTTACTTCATAATGCCTAACGTGCCAGTTTTATTCCGATGCGAAAATACACAAAACTATCAAATTACCCCCCCCAATTAACATGTGGTAACATCTTTTACAAACTGTTGAAATATCGTTGACGTGATAATTTGAAAGACAAGAGTTGAAGGTTGAAATAAGTGGGCGAGTGAGGGGCGATGAAAGCCGCAGGCCCCACGCCCACTAAACATTAAACTTTCAACATTCACCCTTCAACTTTATTCAGAAAAACACTAACTTTGCAATGCTTTTTTTTCAACACATAAACTGATATTTTGACTATTATGACTAAGATTGGCACTATAGGCAGCTCAATCGGGCAAAAGGCCCTGCTGCTGGGCAGTGGCGAGCTGGGCAAGGAAGTGGCCATCGAACTTGTGCGCCTCGGCGTGGAGGTGGTGGCCTGCGACAGCTATCCCGGCGCGCCGGCCATGCTGGTGGCTCAGCGCAGCCATGTGTTTAACATGCTCGACGGCGATGCTCTGCGCCGTGTGGTGGAGCTTGAGAAGCCCGACCACATAATTCCAGAGATTGAGGCAATAGCCACCCCCACGCTGGTAGAGCTTGAGAAGGAGGGATATAACGTAACGCCCACTGCCCACGCGGCGCTGCTCACCATGAACCGCGAGGGCATACGCCGCCTGGCTGCCGAGCAGCTGGGCGTGCCCACTTCGCCCTACCGCTTTGCCGACACCCGAGAGGAGTTCGATGACGCCATCGCTGCGGTGGGCATGCCATGCGTGGTGAAGCCCGTGATGAGCTCCAGCGGGCACGGCCAGAGCGTGGTGCGCACGCTGGCCGACGTCGACGCCGCATGGCACACCTCGCAGGAGGGTGGCCGAGCCGGAGCCGGACGCGTGATAGTGGAGGGCTTTGTCGACTTCGACTACGAGATAACTCTGCTCACAGTGCGCTCGGTGAGCGGCACTGAGTTTTGCGAGCCAGTGGGCCACATTCAGGTCAACGGCGACTACCGCTACTCTTGGCAGCCACAGGCCATGAGCCAGCTGGCCCGCGAGCGCGCCCAAGGCATAGCGCGCAAGGTGACCGACGCCCTTGGCGGCTACGGCATATTCGGCGTGGAGATGTTTGTGAAGGGCGACGATGTGATATTCAGCGAAGTGTCGCCTCGCCCGCACGACACCGGTATGGTGACAATGATTTCGCAAGACATGAGCGAGTTCGCCCTGCATGCCCGCGCGCTGATGGGCCTGCCCGTGCCCTCAATCAAGTTCTACGGCCCCAGTGCGTCGCGCGCAGTGGTGGTGGAGGGCAACAGCCGCATGGTGGAGTTTGCCGACGTCGACAAGGCCCTGACCGAGCCGGGTGTGCAGCTGCGCATATTCGGCAAACCCGAAGTGAAGGGACACCGCCGAATGGCCGTGATTCTTGCCACCGACACCGACGTGGAGAGCGCAAAAGCCAAAGCCGACCGCGCCCTTAGCCGTCTCAAGATCAACGTGCTTTAAAGTTTAGGGCAAAAGTCGCCTCTGACTTTCGACAAAAAATATAAGCTTTTCGACAGAAAGGCATAAAGACAAAAATAATAAAGACACACTCAAAAAACTGTCTTTATGAAAAAATCATGTCTTTATGCCTTTCTTGTCCCAAGAAAAAAATTATATGCGCCTTACAGCGGATAGAAGAACAGGGTGGCACCGATGATTGTGGCCAGTGTCACCACCTTTAACGGAATTCCTATTCTGGCAAAATCAGCAAAGCGGTAGCCCCCAGAGGCATACACAATCATATTGGGCGGTGTGGCTATTGGAGTGGCATAGCTGTTAGACACGCTCATCATCAGCGCAATCACAAATGTGAGGGGGTTGACGTTAAGCGTGACGGCCGCCTCGTAGGCAATGGGGTAAATCATGGCCGCGCAGCCAGTGTCGCTCAGCAATTCAGTGAGAATGGCCGCCACCACGCATAGCACTGTCAGAATCACCACGGGGTTGCTGCTTAGATTAAGGATGTTGTCCACCACCACCTTGGCCAGCCCGGTCTTGTCGATGGCAGTGCCAATGCATATACTGCCCGAGAATATGATAATCACCCTCCAGTTCACCTCCTGAAACGCCTGCTCGGAGGTGCAGCACTTCGTCATCACCATGAGCATGCCCGCTATAAGGCAGCACGAGGTGAGAGGCAGCACACCACACGACGAGGCCACAAGCATGGCACCGAGTATGACCAGCGAAATGGCGGTTTTCCGCTTGTCGGGCTTAACGTCCATGAAGTCCGGCTGCGCATCGTCTTGGCCGTCGCGCACAGGCAGCACATTACGCATCAATATCACCACCACCACGCTCACCAGCATCACGCAGATCCCAACGGGAAATGGCTCAAGCAGGTTCATATACACCCCGCTGTCGATGGCATACTGGCTTGATATTATCAGGTTGGGTGGCGTGCCTATCAGGGTGAGCAGTCCGCCCAGCGAAGCGGCATAAGCCAGCGGTATCAAAAGTTTCGACGGAGATATGTGCAGCCTCTTCGACCATATCTTCACCACATTCTGAAACAGCGCTGTGGTGGCAGTGTTGCTCATAAACGAACTTAATATGCCCACCGGCAGCATCAGGCGCACCAGCGCCATAGCGTGGGTCTTGGGCTGCCCCATCAGGTGCGACACCAGCCATTCAAGAGCACCGGCATAGCGAAGGCCGGCAATCACGATAAACAGCACCGCCACCAGCAGAACACTCGAGGTGGCAAGCCCCTTAAACGACGTCTCGAAGTCGAGCACTCCAGTTACACACAGCACAGCCATTGCGGTGAAAAAAGCCACTTCGGCTCTTACTTTGGTTAGCAGCAGAGTTAAAAACACTCCAAAAATAGTGAAAATGGTAATCCAAGCGTCAATGCTTAATCCTAAAATCATAAACTTAGTGTTGTATTATAAATTTCAACAAAGTTACACCTTTTTTCACGGCTTTCAGACCGATTATAATGCTTTTTTGCAGTTATAGCCACCCAGGGCGTCCAAAACGACCAGCGCAGATAGGCGTTTCCCCACGGCCGCCACTTCATCCATGCTCCAGAAAATCCGTGAAAAACCGGTGGTAGACCGTGGAATATTAATAAAGCGCGATCCGAGGGAAGTGTGTTGAAGCGCAGGCAACATCCTGTGTCAGATGTTTCTACAATGCCGAAAAAGCCAATCGGCCACGCTTGCCGATAGTGAAATAATGCATAAATTTGCCGCGAATAGATTTTATGAATAAGATGTGCTGAACGAATACACATCGGTTAAAACACAGTTGATTCATTTAGAATGAGAGGCGCAGCAAGCGTGCCCCGCATTCACGCTGCCGGCCGCTGACTCTGCACATGGCCGGTGGCGCTGAATCAATTTCGCAAACGCCTTTGGCCGGTGCGGCACCGCCTTCAGTCAGCTCCCACACTCTTGTCATTAAAGCCTTCAACAAACAGTTTTATTCCACGTGCCGCAGGAGCCGAAGCACTATGTATTTATCAACAAAAAACCAAAATCACAAAAGGATGAAAAAAGCATTCTTAAAACACATTTTGCTGCTGTGCTTCATCTTTGCAGGCTTCATCACGGCCAATGCTGCCGGCACCAAGCGCTTTGTGAGCGGCTACTGGTGGCAGGCCGCAGGCTATGCCGGCCTCGGCAACCAGAACGAGCTGCTTGCCTACGCCGCCTACTACACCACCAGCGACAATGCCCAGGTGAAGGTGAGCTTCAAGCTGCAAGGTGAGTGGAAAAACTATGTGGGCCGTGTAACGCTGTATGCCCGCAAGTTCGATCCCAGCACATCTGGTAATATCGACGGTGTGCCTAAAACGTTTGAAGTCCTCTGGGACTACCGCGACCCCATTGCCAAAAACGAGGCTGTGATGCTGTCGCAAACGTCAACTCTGACCGACGGCACAATAGAGTTGCCAGGCGTCATTAAAGAAAAAGGCCCCTACATCCTTTATATTGCGGCCGACATAAACGTGAAGGCCGCCGACGGATCGGAGCTGCCTCTCATTGGCGGCACAAAGAAGAACTACACCCGCATCGGCGCCGAAATCACCGGCCTCTCGGGCGGCAGCTATGGCTACACCAACTGGACGGAAGGCAGCTATTGGCAAGGTTGGAATAAGTATTATTATTATTGGGATAGAGCAACGGATACATTCAGCTATAATTCAAGATACAACAGCCTTTCTCTGCGCAAAGGCGATGACGCTGGCACGCTCGAATCCAATGGCAAACGTGTGCTTGTGCCATTGCTGAAAACCATGTTTGCCCCCGGCGACTACTACTCAAAGTATTATCGCATTCCTGCTCTGACCACTGCCGAAGACGGTTCGCTGATTGCCATCAGCGATGCGCGCAAATATCACATCCACGACATTGCCAACGACATCGACATGCTGTCGCGCCGCTCATATGACAACGGCCGCACGTGGAGCGACCCCGTGACCATTGCCCGTGGCGACTCTGTGAGCAATGGCAAGGGCGGCCTCGACTGTGCAAATTCGAAAGGCTTTGGCGATGCCGCCTTGGCAGCCCTGCCAAACGGCAACGTGATTTGCTCATTCATTCATGGCGACGCCCTTGCAGCGAGCGATGCCAACAGCCTTTCGGCCAACAGCTACGTCATTAGCCGCGACAATGGCCAAACGTGGAGCGAGGCAAAAGAATACAAAGGCCCCGGCGACAATGCCACCAGCACCTTCAAGTTGTTCAGCGCCTATCGCGGCTGTGTTGCCCCTGGCAACATGTGTGTGGTGAAGAGCGGTGTGCTGGCAGGCAAGGTGATTGCCTGCTTCCGAACTGTGTACAGCAATTCCGGCTCATACCACCACGGCAACTACTTCCTTGTGTATGACCCTGAAAATGACTATTGGGACATATTGTCGACTAATAGAAACTACTCGTATGCCAACTATAGCACAAGCACCGACAGCTACTATTTCTATACCCAAAACAATCAGGACGACGAGTCGAAGCTGATAGAGGTTGGAGAAAACAAGTTTGTCATGTCGATGCGTTATGGCACTGGCAACGGTCGCTTGTTTGTGCCTATCACCGTCACGAAAAATTCCAATGGCGTTGTCACCTATTCTGCCGGCAACAGCCTTGGCAGCAGCGGCATGAGCCTTTCGGTGCCTTGCAATGGCGACATGACGGCATATACTGCCGAAATCAATGGCAAGTCGACTGAACTCGTGTTGCACTCTGTGCCCAAAACGGGTGAAAATCGCGGCAACCTTACTGGCGGCACTGCCCGCTCGGGCTTGACCATTTACACTGCCGAGAAGTCAAGCATGGCCAGCAACTCGTTTAACTGGACCGAGCGCCTTTGCGTGAGCGACCCGGGCGACGACCTTGCCGAAACGGCGCAATACAGCGCCCTCACTGTGCAGGGCGACGGCACGGTGGGCCTGCTGTTTGAGGCCTATCCGCAGTCGGTGTATGTCTACGGCAACACCCAGGCCGACGGCTGCACCCGTGGCGACTTCGTGATGCGCTCGCAGTATATGAATCTGCGCATCGGCGACATCATCGACGGCGCCACCGCCCCCAACAAGCAGTCGCTGCTTCCCCCCGTAATCACCCCCGAGACACAGACCTATGACTACAACGACGCGTCTACGTGGAAGAGTGTGGTGATTAAGAATGTGAACCCCACTGAGGCCAACTCGTATGTGAACTACAACATTGAGGTGATCGATAACACCGGCAAGCAGGTGGCGATACTGTCCGACGGACTCAGCTTCAGCAGCGACTCCATTGAATTGAAGTGGACCACTGGCGGAGGGCTCGACAAGGTGAAGACCTACATTAAGAACGGCTATATGCTGCGTGTCAATGCCAAGTGCTACACTCAAAACACCAGCTACATCAGCCCTTCGCAGGCAGCTATGCAGATTTATTACTTCAAGACTCCCACCCGCAAAATTCAGATTGTGGCCGTGCCCAACGACAACAACGGCGACCCGCAAATCCAGTCAAACGGCACCATTGCTGGCAAAGGCACTCCCATCATTGCCGGCGTGGGCGACAAGGTGATAGTGTTTGGCGGCAATGCCAAGAAGCCATATGAGTTCAAGTATTTCACAAGCGATTACGTAAACCATAAGCAGCAATACTTCGATGCAAAGCTCAATGCCAAGCAGGACAATCCCAACCAATACACGCTGACAATGCCCAGCGAGGCTGACTTCCCCGACAATGGCACAGACTGCATCACCATATATGCCTACTACAATCAGGAATCAATCGGTGTTGAGACCCTTGTGAGCAGCAACTTCTTCAACAGCGCGCACAACACCTACTACCGCAACCCCAACAACTGGAACGATGTGACCACCACGCGCCACGGATTCTACACCGCATGGTGCTCTGAAGAGGGCTTCGACGGCTCGAACGGAAAAAAGTGGTACGACGAGTCGTCGAGCATCACCGACACTGTGTATGCATGGCACACTCCAACTGCTGATCTCGACATGGCCAAGGGCTACGAGCCAAGCAACGTGGCGCTCGACTACAAGCTGCAATATCCCACCCAGCTCGGCAAAACCTACAAGGATATGGGCCTTGACCTCACCGCTCAAATCATGAGCGACAAGTCGACGTTTGAAAACTACACCGCAGTGGTGATGCTCTATAATGAGACCGAAGGACGCTTCATGCTCAAGTCTGAACTGAACAAATCGGCCACCGCCGCCAGCGCGCAGGCAAGCATGATTCCTTATGCCAGCTCCGCGCCCGAGTATGCCTACTATCTGGTCAACGGCCGTGTGTCGCAGTATGCTGCCACAGGATCGGTGGCAATGAACGCTCTTGGCGTCACATCGTGGTATGGCAACAATGGCAGCGAACCCACTCCCGCAGTTTCGGGTAAGATGACTTTTGCCGACGTCATCGACCGCACCGGCACCGACGGCACACCAAAATACAAGGTGGTGTTCTTCATCGTGTATAAGACGGGCTCTGAGAACTTTTCGGTGGCCGACCTCACCGAGGGCAAGAACTTTGCGATAAAGATTGAGCACGGCATTGAGCCTAATGGCAATATGACTGGCGTGGACCAGGTGACCGTGGGCAATGGCCTGCTGGTGGTGGGCCGCACAGGCTGCGCCACATTCAGCAGCGGTGCCGAGCAGACGGTGAACGTGCACAACGTGCTCGGCCAGCAAGTGGCCAGCTTCATGCTCAATGGCAGCAAGACCATCAGTCTGCCCAGTGGCGTGTATGTGGCCGGTGGCCAAAAGTTTATAGTGAAGTGATGAAATAGATTATATAATACGTTACCCAGTTAAGCCCCTGGCGCCTTGGAAATTTGGCCCCAGGGGCTTTTCGTCTCCACTCAGATTCAAAGAAAATCTGTGTGAATATGTGAAATCTGTGGAAACTCATAAAAAACGAATCAGTGGGAGTGCATGACGCAAAAAATCAGCAGCAACCAGTGGGCAACATAAGCTAAAAATGTAGTAACTTTGCACATAACGATGAAAATTTACAAAGGAATACTCACAACAATAGCATCTGTGTTACTGGCCGCCTCTGCGGCCTTGCAGCCCGCCACTGTGCGGGCCGATGAAAACGACCTTGACGAAAGCATAAGGCTGCCTGTGAGGCGGCTGCCCCCTGAGCGAGTGCGCAAGCCGGCACAGCGGCAGG
>CALBLR010000320.1 GCA_937896015.1 uncultured Prevotellaceae bacterium
TACATATCAAACAATCTGGTAAAAGACCTGGCCGAGCAGGAGCGCGACCGCATGGAAATTTGGGCCAACGCCACGCGCGAACTTGCCGCCATGGGCAGCGAAACCTCTACCGGCGAGCCTGCCATGCCTACCGATGTGGACTTTCTGCTCAACATCATCGAGCGCAACCACAACATACCCGTGCTGCTGGTTGACGACCGCGACAGCATATTGCTCAACCGCAACTTCCGCCTGCCTGAGGCGGTCGACAGCATGTCGCCCTACAGCATATCGCCGCGCAACATGCAGTTTTTGAAGGAGCGGCTGGCCCACCTGAAAACCACCCACAACAAGATTGAGATTAAAATCGACAGCCACACCACGCAATGGCTCTACTACGAAGACTCCACAGTGCTGCGCCGCCTGGCATACTACCCCTACATCCAGCTTGCCGTGCTGCTCATATTCATCGCCGTGGCCTACTTTGCACTGATCAGCGTGAAAAAGGCCGAGCAAAACAAGGTGTGGGTGGGCTTGTCGAAAGAGACGGCACACCAGCTGGGCACGCCCATATCGTCGCTAATGGCGTGGACGCAGATGCTGCAGCAAATGGGCGTGGACGCAGATGTGGTTGCCGACATGGACAAGGATGTGCACCGCCTTTCGGTGATTGCCGACCGATTCTCTAAAATAGGCTCGATGCCCGACAAGGAACTGACATTTATCAACGAGGCAGTGGAGCGCAGCCTCGACTACATGAGTTCGCGCATTCCGCGCCACGTGCATCTGAGCGTGGTCACCGACGACGCCCACAACTGCGGCGTGATGCTGTGCCAGTCGCTGTTTGAGTGGGTGATGGAAAACCTCACCAAAAACGCCGTCGACGCCATGGAAGGCGAGGGCTGCCTGACCATAACAGTGGGCTGCAACGAATCGAACGCCGTGATTCTGGTGCGCGACAGCGGCAAGGGCATTGCCCGTAAAAACTTCAAAAACGTGTTCACTCCCGGCTTCACCACCAAGAAGCGCGGTTGGGGTCTGGGACTCACTCTGGTGAAGCGCATCATCGAGGAGTACCACGGCGGCAAAATCTATGTCAAAGAGTCGGAACTGGGCAAGGGCACCACTTTTGCCATCGAAATTCCAAAAGTAAACTGATTTTTTTCTATTTTCCCGGCGGCATCGAGCGGTTCAGGATGAGCATGTCGTTGCTCAGACGCGGAATTTTGCGCTGGCCGCCAAGCTTGCCTCCGTCGCGGGCCAGCCACTCGTCGAACAGACCAACGCGGGCCTCTACTATGGCGGGCCGGTCGAGGAAAATGTCGCCGCTGCGCTTGGCGTCGTAGTCACTGTTCACGGCACGTAGGCTGGCATCGAGCGCATCGGCAAACTGATCGAGGCTGCGCGGAGGCTTGGCAAACTCTATTAGCCACTGGTGGCGGCCCTTGCGCCCCTCGGCGGCATAGACGGGAGCCGCAGTGTAGTTGAGCACCTGCGCCCCGGTGACGCGCTGCGCCTCGGCTATGGCATGGTCGGCGTTATACACCATCAGCTCCTCGCCAAAGGCATTGATGAAGCTGCGTGTGCGCCCGGCTATTTTAATTTTCACAGGATTCAGCTGCTCGATGGTCACTGTGTCGCCTATGCGGTAGCGCCACAGGCCGTTGCAAGCCGTTATCACAAGTTCATATGTGCGGCCCTGCTCTATCTCCCATATTGGGTACACCTCCGGATGCAGGCTGCCAGAGTCTTCTATGGGCAGAAATTCAAAGAACACGCCCGCATCAAGCAGCAGCAGCATTGCGGTGGTGTCCCACGACGATTGCACGGCAAAGAAGCCCTCGCTGGCATTGTAGGTGTCGAGGAAGTGCATGCGGCTCATGTCGCACAGCTGCTCATACTGGGCACGGTAGGGGGCAAATGCAATGCCACCGTGGAAAAACACCTCAAGGTGCGGCCACACCTCGTGGATGCAGCTGGCTCCAGTGCGCTCCAGCACACGCTTTATCACCGTGAGAAACCACGACGGCACCCCCGATATGTTGGTCACATCCTTACCTATGCTGGCCTCTACCAGCGCAGGCAGCTTCTGACTCCAGTCCTGCATAAGGGCCACCTTCTTGCCGGGCACGCGAAACATGTTGACCACCGGGTTGATGTTTTCAATCAAGTTGGCCGAAAGGTCGCCCACACGCACCCCGGGCTTAAGTTTCAGCTCGTTGGCAAAGCTGCCGCCCAAAATGAATCCCTTGCCTGAAAAAATGCGGCTGTCGGGCACCAGGTTCAGGTAGTGGGCCACCACATCGGTGGCTCCACGGTAGTGGTTGAGCCGGAACGATTCGGGAGTAATGGGAATGTATTTGCTCTTGCCGTCGCTCGTGCCCGACGACTGTGCGAAGTTGATGCAGCGCCCGGGCCACAGCACGTCTTTCTCACCGTCGACCATGCGCATAATCTGTGGGCGCAGATCCTCGTAGCGGTAGAGCGGCACAGTGGAGGCAAACTGGCGGTAGGTGCGGATGCTCGAAAAGTCGTAGTGGCGGCCTATCTCGGTGAGCGACGCACGCTCGATGAGCTTCACCAGCTGGCCTTGCTGCACACTGTCGGCATGGTCGATGTAGAGCAGGTGCTGGCGCAGGCGGCCGGCGGTGTAGCTTCGCATTATTGGGGTGAAATCAAGCATTGCTGTGGTCTTTTTAATGTTCCACAAATTTACAATAAAATTGCGGCCCGCAGCAGCTGGCGGGCACAAAAAATGCGTCCCGGCCACGCTTTGCAAGTGACGGGGACGCACAAGTGCGTTGTTACGAAGCAGCTTATTTCAGCGACTGCTTGAAGGCAGCCATCTGCACGGCTGCGTCGGCCGCCTCGGTGCCCTTGTTGCCCAGCGCGCCGCCAGCGCGGTCGATGGCCTGCTGCTGGTTTTCGGTGGTGAGCACACAGAATATCACGGGCACGTTGCCTGTGGCGTTAAGGTAGGCGCAGCCTTGGGTGGCATTGTCGCACACATAGTCGAAGTGTGGAGTGCCGCCGCGAATCACGCAGCCTATCATTATCACAGCGCTGAAGCGGCCAGTGCGGGCCAGTTGAGAGGCGCCAAATGTGAGTTCCACCGTGCCGGGCACGCGGTGAGTCTCCACCGCATCGGCCGGATAGCCGAGTTCGGCCAGGCGGTCGGTAACGCCCTTGAGCAGGGCATCGGTCACCTCGGCGTTCCACTCAGCTGCCACCACGCCCACTTTGAGGCCGGTCACATAAGGCAACTTCACGGCTGCGCTGCGGTCGCTGCTTCTTAGTTCAGTTGACATATTGCTATATTGTTTTTTAGTAAATTGATTTCGACTTGCTCTTGCTCACTGGCTCGGGGAAAAGCATGTTAGTGGTGATGAAGTCCACGCCGCACTCCTTCATGCGGTTGAAGATTTCGGGGTTGTCCACCGTCCAGCAGTTCACCTTGAGTCCAGCCTCGTGCAGTTCCTTCACCAACTCGGGGCTTATGAGCTTGTAGCTTGCGTCAAGGTCGATGTGGCGCTTCTTGCACCACTTGATCCACTTTTGCGGGTCTTCCTTGCCGCCGGCCAGAGCCTGCACCTTGAATTTTGGATACTGCTTGTGTATGTATTCAATCACTTCGGGCATAAACGAGATGATAATGGCTTCGTCGGTATAGCCCTTTTGAGCTATCAGGTTCATCAGCGCCGGCACACCGTCGAGGCAAGTGTTTTCGGGGTCTTTGTCGCTCTGCGAGTGAATCGACACGCACTCCTCGGCCTTGATTTCAATCACAGGCACCTTTCCAAGCTCGCGGCACAGGTCAAGATACTGGCCAAGGCTCATGAGGTGGCCTACATAGGTGACACCTTTGCGCACCTGCTTCAGCGGTGTGGCTAGCACCTCGTCGAGGTTCATCTGCGAGAAGCCTGTGGCGGGTCCGCCCACGCGCTTCATGTCGCCATCGTGGCACACCACCCAGGCACCGTCCTTGGTGAGGTGGATGTCGCACTCAAGGCCCCAAGCGCCCGAAGCGGCGCCGTTGCGGAATGCGGCCTCGGTGTTTTCCACGCCCCACACCGAGCCGCGGTGACCTACGATTTGCTGTGCGTTCAGGCCCAGCGACGCTGCCAGCAGAATGGCAGCGGTGAAAATACTTTTCAGCAATGTCATAATATTAAAGTTTTTATTTTTGTTATTTAAGAGGTTTTCGATTTCCACTATTTCGGCATTGGCATTGAGCCGCCTGGCCAGCGGCAGCAGCGACTGCAGCAGCTGCTCGGCCGCCGCGCGGCGGTTAATGAGGCGCATAAGGGCCTTGGCGAGGCCTATCGACAGCACCAGTTCATCGTAGCCCAGCGTGTCGCTCAGCTTCTTTTGGTAGCGCAGCGCTTTGGTGTAGTAGCGCACTGCGTTGCGCCCGTTACCCGTTTCCAGCATTATGTCGCCCTCCTTTTTAAGCGAGTGAATGAGGTTGCGCAGGGCCGAGCGGGCCTTGGCGGTGTCGGGGGCGCGGTCGAGCATCGAGGTGTAGATTTCTGTCATCTGCTGGTAGTGCGCATACACCTCCATCTGCTTGTTGCGCGACTTGAATATGTGCGCACTCGCCTCAACGGCGCACAGCAGCATGGCCGAGAAGCGAGCCCCGTCTTTGTGCGACAGCCGCTCGAGCAGCCTCTGGGCCTTAGTCAGCTCCTTGGTGGCACGGCTGCTGTCGCCCAGCGCATTGTGTGTCACAGCCAGGTTGTAGAGCAGCGAGGCCACTATGGCCAGGAAGTCGTTGGTCTTTTTGCCGGTGATTTGCGAAAGCACACCCAGCGCGTTCTCGGCCGAACCGAGAGCCAGCATGTAGTCGGCCCCCTCAACAAATATGGTCATGCGGGCCAGCCACAGCCATGCCAAGTGCAGCGGCGGCAGCTTGTGGGCCACATCGCTGAACACGCATCGGTCAATCTCCATGGCCGCGTCGCGGCTGCGTCCGTGCTGCATGAGATACACCACATACCACAGCCTCACATCAAGGGCCACAGGCTCGCTTAGGCCGTCGGCGGGCGGCAGGCTGCCGCTGGCCTCGATTTGCGCCTTGGCTATGATAATGTCGTTGGCCAAAGCCGGAAACGACGTTTCAATGAGCAATCCCTTTATTGGCTGCCCGCCGTCTTTTTCTTCCATCGCTTTTTCCATGAGATTGTGTTGCTTTAATGATATTCACTGTTTTTGCCGCTCGGCCTCGGCCTGGGCCAGCTGGCGGCGGCACTCAGCGGCAAAGTAGGCTGTAACGCAGTTGTCGGGCTGGCCGGCACACACTGCGGCACACTTGAATGCCGCTGCCGTTATGCCCTGCCAGGCCTCGTCGTCGAGCGTCTTAAGTTCGTCGCGATCTACGCCCAGGCGGCACAGCTCGCTCACTATGCCCGCTGTGAATCCGGCTTGCCAACCCAGCAGATTGGCACTGCCGCCGCCGGAATTGGCCACATCGTGCCGCTTGCCGGTGCTGAACCGGCTGAGGCTGAGGTCGGGATTGATGTGCATATAGTTTGAACAGTAAAACTCAATATGGTTGCGGAACGCCTCCTCGCCGCTCTCGCCGGGGAAGATGTCGTTGATGTCGCGGTTGTGGGCTATCACAATGTCGGAAATCTCAAGATTCTCGAGAATGTTGGGCATAACGCGCGTTATGCGAAAGTTGATTCCGTGCTGGAATCCGGGCAAGTAGATGATTATGGCCTTGCGCTCGGAGGCATAGCTCACAAGCTCAAACAGCCGCTCGCGCTGCGGCAGGTCGATGGCATACAGCGACCCGAACACCACTATGTCGCCCTCGTCGATGCGGGGCCATATCACGTCGAAGCGGTCGTTTGGATAGCTGCCATAGTTCACTATTTTGTCGGCCTCGCCAGGTGTCTTGAATATTGCAGAAAAAGCCGTGGAGCCTTCTGTGAAGCGGTCGATCGACTTCACATCCACGCTGTGCTCCGACAAGAAGTCGACCACCATTTGGCCCACACTGTCGGTGCCACACTCGCTCACCATGCTCACAGGCAGCCCCATGGCTCCGAGCGAGGCTGCTGTGTTGGCTATGCGGCCGCCTATGAAGGCGGCAAGCGGCTTGCCGCCGCTGAACACGGTGTCGACCACCGATTCGCCTATTGCAATGATTTTGCGCATAATTCCTTATTTTTTTCTTAAATTTCCCTTTTTCAATCCAACATCAACTGCGGCTCTTCACGCCCAGATATCCGCCGTGGTGGCGCATGGCGTAGTCGCGCTTGGTGAAGCCTGTGGCCTGCATCGAGCCTACCACCAGCACATCGCCCATCACTGTCATCATGGTGGTGGAAGTAGTGGGAGTGAGACCGAGTGGGCACACCTCAGGCGCCCCTCCGGTCCAAAGGCATATGTCGGCAAGACGCGCAAGCTCACTCTGGTTGTTGCCAGTGATTACGATGAACCCAAGCTGCGGATACAGGGCGTGCGCCAGGTCGACAAGGGCAAGAATCTCGCTTGTCTTGCCCGAATTGCTCAGCAGCAGCATCACATCGTTGGGCTGGAGCACGCCCAAGTCGCCGTGCTGCGCCTCGCTGGGGTGCAGAAACACTGCCGGAATTCCTGTCGACGAGAAAGTGGTGGCAATGTTTTCGGCTATCTGGCCGCACTTGCCCATACCAGAAGTCACGAGCTTGCCGCCCTTGTTGTGCACTTGCTCCACTATGAGGCTCACCGCCTTGTTATATTCATCGGTTACGGGGATATTCTTTACAGCATTGCTTTCGGCCTCCAGAATACTTTTCATCGTTTGCTTAACGTCCATGACTTTACATCAATTAAAAATGTGTTGGTGTCAAAAAATAAATAGAACGCAAACGCCGCTGCCTTAGTGCCTTAATCGACAGTAATGGCCTACAGCGCCCGTTTGTTGCCTATTTGCCCACAAAGATAGCAAAAAAAGATGATAGTTGGCATTTTTTTCACTTGCCCAGCAGGCCGCGCAGGAATGGCAGCGCCATTTAAATTTCACCTGTGCAAATCGCATAGATGGCTAAAGTTTAAAATATTTACATGCCATTGCCTTTAACTGCTCTTGCGTCACATTAAGCAACCCTGCTTTTTCAATAATTGAGAATTCCTCTTTGTTCCTGCCTATCACAAACTTGCGCTCAACGCCATCCACACATGCGCATAAATGATAGTTGCCCTTATATGCCTCCTCAAGTCGAATACTGCCTACTTCATGCCCATTAATTTTAAAAGCAGCAGGCCTACACTCCGCATCTAATTCTCCCCACGACTTTAAATGACTTAATATTGAGGTCTCAACCCTGCCAATCCATTCTTTGGCTACACCATTTTTCAAAGCGACAGAACGTATTTTTTTCAACGAGGACACTACTTCACGAATTATTGAATCAGGCCTGCGTATTCCGTTATCATGGGCGAAGTCAATTACATCGTTGCGGGTGATGCCGCTGAGTTTGGCACGGATATACATACAATGGTTTTCATCTGGCATATAGCCTCCGCCGTTCAGAATATAAGTGATGTCGTAGGCTGGAGACAATCGCCATTTTCCATCTTCGCTCATGATGAATGAAAAATTCTTATTGTGGTCATCAGTGTTGTTCGACAATACATTGAACACCATTCTGCGAAACACTTCTTGACAATCGGACTCAGGCACGCGCAGTTTGCGGCAAACAGCTATCAACTGTTCATAGCTGTTTGCATCCGGGCATATGGCAGCCAAAGTCTGTGTATATACCTTTTTATTGCCATTTCGATCGAAACGCTTGGTGATGAAGTGATTGTTCCCATCTACAGAGTACAATTGTGAGGGCATCATGCTAATCCCGGCTTCAGATGCCAACTCATAATATGTCATCTCTAATTCGGCAGAACAGTACTTTGAATCGCCAAATTTCAATATAAAATAATCAAAGCCTTCAAGACCAGCAATTTGGCCACTGCGGATTTCACCAGTTTCACCACTTATGGCAATAATGGCTTTGGGTTGGCGACCGCCTGCTGAAGTTCCTACAGAGAGCAACGACTGCATCGTCATTGACTCCTCTGGCAATATGCGGGCTTTCTCCCTTTCTACAAATATGCGCTCGGCCAAGTTAGACAACGACTTTATATTAATGATGTCCTCTTTTTTCTGCTTATTGGAAGCCTCTGGCATAAATTCCAATGCCCCCATTCCACGCTTGCCTATAAATGATAGTTTGTCGAGTGGATTTATATCGGCACTGGCAATATGGTTTTGCTGACGCCAAAGTTCAAACAACTGATTGCCCCAAGCATCGGGCAATGAATCGGCAACAAAAGCAGGAAGCCTTTGATATATCCTTTCACTTTCGCCCCACACTGGCAATAGCGCTCTTGCACCACCGATGGGTGCCGAAAGCGGAGAAATTTCCAATCCTTTCTTTATAAACTCAGGGTTGTATGTGAAATACGAAAGCCTGCGTCTCTCATCCCACACAAGCCGTCCCACTTCATCATTCCAAAGTATAACCTTTAATGTTTTTATCATGCTGGCACGCTATTTAGAGTGACGAATACGTTGCGCCTTCTGTTTGTTTTTTCTTATAAGATAGGGCGATTCCGGCAACTCTGGCAGAACACTGTTAAGCTCATCTACCATGCCCACTACCTTCAATAGCAGAATAAATGTTGACAAAGAAATATTTCCCGCAACTCCTTTTTCAAACTTATGAATTGTGGTCAATCCTATGCCCGACTGTTCAGCCACCTCTTTCTGTGTGAGATTGCACCTCATTCTATAGTCCTTAAAGCGGGAGCCGAGCAAGCGCACTATTTCTGGTGTAGAATATTCATAAAAATCTGCCATTATAATATTTTTTTATCTATCAT
>CALBLR010000321.1 GCA_937896015.1 uncultured Prevotellaceae bacterium
GAGGGATTCGAACCCCCGGAGGTGTGACCCTCAACGGTTTTCAAGACCGCCGCATTCGACCACTCTGCCATCTCTCCGAAATCAAACCGATTCCGTTTGACGGGTGCAAAGTTATGAGTTTATTTTCATATCTGCAATATTTTACGGCCAAACTTGGCGGCGTTTGCCTGAAAATGCGCGAAAAAATGCACGAAAACTGCGCTCGATTTGCACTATAGTTGAATAATATATAGGCTGCATCTCGGCTCTGTGTGCGGAAACGAGCAAGCTCGTTTCGCCCCCAGTGCGCTCGATTTGCACTATATTTGCATTATGAACGAGGATTTACATGACATGGAGGCGCTGATGCGGATGATGCGTGAGCGCATTGTGATGCTCGATGGCGCCATGGGCACGCTGGTGCGCGATAGCGGACTGGCGGCCGCCGATGCCCACAGGGCTTATATCGATGCTGGGGCCGACATCATAACTTCCAACAGCATAATGGCCAACCGCCTGCTTTGCGGCGATGCTGTGACGCGGCTTGCCCATGATGCCATTGGCGCGGCTGTGAAGGCTGCCCGCGGCTGCCCGCGGCGGGTGTGGGTGGCTGGCGGCATGGGGCCTGCTGATGTGCGGCGCCACAGTGCCGGCGAGGAGGCTGACGCCTATCTTGAGCAGGCGGCGCTGCTGGTGCAGGGCGGGGCCGACTTCATATTGGCCGAGACCATGATGGGCACAGATGCGGCTATGGCGGCCATCGAAGCGGTGCAGCAGCTTGATGCTGATGTGCGGGTGGCGGTGTCGTTCAGCTTGCGGGCCGACTGCCGCCTACACGATGGCACGGCACTCGATGCGGCGGTCCGGATGGCGGCCGACTGCGGCGCCATGGCTGTGGGCATCAACTGCTGCGACACGGGCACTCCGCTGCTGCGCGCCGCCTCCATTGCAGCCGGGGCCACCGGGCTGCCGCTGATGGTGTATCCGTCGCTCAGCCAATGCGGCGGCCTTAGCCTCGCCGAGGCCATGGCGCCGCTGGCGCGGCAGCGGCTGCTGAATGTGGCTGGCGGATGCTGCGGCACCACTCCGGCCTCCATTGCCGCTCTGCGCACCGAGTGCGCCAAGGCCATGCCGCGACCTGTGGAGTGCAAAACTCTGGCGCAGCGGCGTGCCGAAATCGATTGGAGCAAATTCTTTGAGTTGATTGGGCTTGGCGGCTACGG
>CALBLR010000322.1 GCA_937896015.1 uncultured Prevotellaceae bacterium
CCGCTGCCATGGGCAGGCGGGGAAGTGGCCGGCGTGGAGGCGTTCAACACCCTGCGCGGCACAGTTGACCCTGCCAACCCATATTCGCAATACAGCCTGTGTGACTACCGCAACGACTCGCCCGCGCGTGTTGCAGCCGCCCGCTCGGCCTTGTGCCGCCAGCTGGGCATAGGTGCAGGCCGCCTGGTGTCGCCCCTGCAAACCCACTCGGCCTGTGCTGCGGTGGTCGATGAGGCGCTGCTTGGCCTCTCACCGCAAGAGCAGCGCAAGCGCCTCACGGGTGTCGATGCGCTTGTGACGCGGCTCACTGGCGTGTGTATAGGCGTGAACACGGCCGACTGTGTTAACCTTGTGCTTGTCGACCCGCAAGCGCATATCATCGGTGTGGCCCACGGCGGCTGGAAAGGCACGGCGGCGCGCATAGCGGCGGCCACAGTGCGGCAAATGGCCTCCCTTGGGGCCGACCCGCAGCACATGCTGGCCACAATGGGCGCCTCCATTTGCCAAGACTGCTTTGAGGTGGGCGATGAGGTGGTGGAGGCATTTGCCAGCCATGGATTCGACATTGCCCGCATAATGCGCCGCAATGCCGCCACAGGCAAAGCACACATAAGCCTGCGCACCGCCACTGCCATCGCGCTCACCGAGGCCGGAGTGCCGGCTGAGGCCATAGTCAACACCCACCGCTGCACCCGCTGCCACCCCGAGCGATACTTCTCGGCCCGCCGCCTTGGCGTGGATTCTGGCCGCGTGTTCACCGGCATCATAATGCGCTAACCGCGCAACAATGCCATGTGGAACACATTTGGAAATTTAGGCGTTTGGTGATGGGAAGGTTGACTTTGCGAACAGCAAAGACCAAACTTAATAATGAAAAATATGAATACGATCGTAAAATATGGCATGGCGGCAATGATGGCTTTAACTGTCAATGTCGGTGCGTTTGCCCAATTGATTGACACTGAAGAGAATGCCGATTCAAGCACTTCTGCCGAAACTCTTATGGCGAAGCCTGTGTTTCATGGCCATGGCTTCAGATGTTTCATAGGCGACAAATATGAATGGGGTGCTGAGTCGTGGGACTTTTCCCGCAGCACGGTTTTTGCG
>CALBLR010000323.1 GCA_937896015.1 uncultured Prevotellaceae bacterium
CATAGCCGCCGGCGACCGCTCGCTGTGCCCGGCCAGTGCGCGCTACGACCGCTACGGCCAAGACCGCTGGCAGCGCGACGGCATCGACCTGGGCGCGTATGTGTGGGTACAGGCCACCGACGACGATAAGACGCAAGCCGCGCCGAGGCGGCGTCAGCGATGACCGCCGGCTGTGGCACAATAGCGCTGCGCCGCATGCGCTTTCAGGCCCATCACGGGGTGGGGGGGCAGGAACGTGCCGTGGGCAACCGCTTTGAGGTGACCCTCAGCGTCACGTGCCCCATGCGGAAGGCCATGGAGAGCGACTGCCTCGATGGCACGGTGAACTATGCCGGCCTGTATGCCGTGGTCGAGCGCGAGATGCGCCAGCCGTCGCAGCTGCTCGAGCATGTGGCGTGGCGCATAGCGCAGGCCGTGAGGCGGCAGTTCCCGCAGGTGCAGGGCGGCACTGTCACTGTCACCAAGGTGACGCCCCCGTTCAAGTGCGACCTCGATGGAGTGGACGTAACCATAAATTTTTAGTGCCGTGGCTGCTGTGGGCGAAAAGCGGCGGTGCGACCGCCAAATCCTGGCCATAGCCCTGCCGGCCATTGTGGCCAACATCACCATTCCCCTGCTGGGGCTGCTTGATGTGGGCATAGCCGGCCATCTTGGCAATGCCAAATTCATCGGTGCCGTGGCTGTGGGTTCGATGATGTTCAACCTTATTTACTGGAACTTCGGGTTTCTGCGCATGGGCACCTCGGGCATGACCGCCCAGGCCTATGGCCGGGCCGACCGGGCCGCCCAGGCCTCGGTGCTGCAGCGCGCAGCCGTGCTTGGCGCGCTAATCGGCCTTGCGGTGATAGCGTTGCAGGTGCCGATGCGGTGGCTTGCCCTGCTTGCCATAGGCCCGTCGGACGATGTGCGCCAGCTGGCCACGCTATATTTTTCGATAGGCGTGTGGGGCGCGCCTGCCCTGCTGGTGATGATGGCCATAAAAGGGTGGCTGCTGGGCATGCAGGACTCCCGCGGCCCAATGGCCATATCGATAGGCGTCAACGTGGTCAACATTGCCGTGAGCCTGGTGGCGGTGTTTGTGCTGCACATGGGCTTCAAGGGCATAGCCGTGGGTACGCTCACCGCCGAGTGGTGCGGCTTGGCCTATGCCATAGCCTTGCTGCGCCGCAAGCATCCCTGGCTTGCAGCGCGCCTCAGCCTTAGGGCGGCGGTGCGCCTGCGGGGCGCGGGCGGCTTTTTCAGGGTGAATGCCGATATATTTTTGCGCAGTTTTCTGCTGATGCTCGTCACGCTGTTTTTCATGGCTGTGGGCGCGCGCAGCGGCGATGTGATTTTGGCCGTGAATGCGCTCATAATGCAGATGTTCACCCTGTTTTCCTATTTCATGGACGGCATCGCCTTTGCCGGCGAGGCTCTGGTGGGCAAGTGTGTGGGCCGCCGCGACGAAGCCGCCTTGCGGCTGTGTGTGCGCCGCCTGATGCTGTGGGGCGGTGTGCTTGCCCTGCTGTTTGCCGTGGCCTACATGGCATTTCCGCAATTCATATTCGGCCTGCTCACCACCGACGGCGCCGTGCTGGTCACCGCACTCAGCTACCGCTGGTGGTGCGTGGCTATTCCGCTCACGGGCATGGCCGCCTTTGTGGGCGACGGAGTGTTCATAGGCCTCACGCGCACGCGCGGCATGCTGGCC
>CALBLR010000324.1 GCA_937896015.1 uncultured Prevotellaceae bacterium
TCAACCGCCTCAGCAACGCCACGGCCACCATACTGTTCTACCTCTATTCGGTGCTTAACGGCGTGGTGTTCTCGGCCATATTCGTGGTGTTTTCGCGCGACTCCATAGTGCTCACGTTCGGCATCACCGCAGGCGTGTTTGCCGCAATGAGCATCTTCGGCTTCGTCACCCGTCAAGACCTCACCAAGATGGGCACATTCCTGTTTATGGCGCTTATCGGCCTCATTGTGGCCTCGATAGTCAACGTGTTCATGGGCAGCTCCACACTCGACTGGTGCATCAGCCTGGCCGGTGTGGCAATCTTTATCGGCCTCACCGCATGGGACACCCAGAAGATTAAGCAGTGGGCCATGGAGAGCGACCCCAGCCAGGTAGGCAAGCTTGCCACAATGGGTGCGCTCAGCCTCTACCTCGACTTCATCAACTTGTTCATCTACCTGCTGCGCATATTCGGCTCAAACCGCAGCTGATGCGCATTTAAGGCAGCTATAGGCACACGCGGCCGTCCACTCATGGGCGGCCGCGCTTGCTTTGCTCAGATGCCGGTCGCTGCAATTAATTTGGCACAAACTTGGCCCCTGGCACAATAAAAGGCAATAATTTCAGTTATTATTGTTGTATAGCAATGTAATATTTGATTTTACTGCATGAAGATTTTAGCATATTCACTACTCGCAGCCGCCATGCTGGCTGTGCCGCTCAGCGCCAGCGCCGACGACGACATAAAGAACAATGAGTTCAATCCCATCACCACCGGTGTGACGTCGATGAGCATCACCCCCGATGCCCGCGGAGCCTCGATGGGCGACCTGGGTGTGGCCACCGACCCCGACGTCAATTCGCAGTTCTGGAACCCGTCGAAATATGCCTTCGCCTACAGCGGCGCCGGCGTGTCGCTGTCCTACACCCCCTGGCTGCGCAAAATTGTGAACGATATCTTTCTGGCCAACCTGTCGGGCTACTGGAAAATAGGCAGCGGCGACAACCAGGCCGTGAGTGCCTCGCTGCGCTACTTTTCGCTGGGCGAGATCAGCAACACCGACGACCAGGGCAACAAGCTGTCGAGCGTCAACCCATTTGAAATGTCGGTCGATGTGGGCTACTCGCGCAAGCTCAGCGAGAAGTTCTCGATGGGTGTGGCCCTGCGCTACATCTACAGCGACCTTGGCTACAGCGAAATGTCGCTTCAGGACCAGAGCAGCGGCGCTTCGGCGTTTGCCGCCGACATCTCGGGCTATTTCACCACCTATCCCGTGATTGGCCGCAACGAGTGCCAGTGGTCGTGGGGCTGGAACATAAGCAACATCGGCTCTAAGGTGAGCTACAATGGCGGCAACGACCCCGCATTCCTGCCCACCAACCTGCGCATAGGCACCGCCTTCACCTTCCCGCTGGCCGACTATCACAACCTCACGTTTGCCATCGATGCCAACAAACTCCTGGTGCCCGTGAAGCCGCGCCTGGCCGACTACGAT
>CALBLR010000325.1 GCA_937896015.1 uncultured Prevotellaceae bacterium
CCGCCTCATAGTGAAGTAGCACCTTTTCTATCCACCTATCATAGCAAGAGCACCGCCAAACCACATGGGCTTGACGGTGCTCTTGTCGTTGGTTGGCACGGGCGGTCAGCAGCCCGAGCCGTCGAGGGCGCACGCCTCGCCATCGGCCACGGGGCGTGGTTTGAGGCCGGCGGCGGCAGGGTCGAGGGTGACAGTGCCGTCGGACAGCACAAAGCAGGGGATGCCGGCCTGGCCGTGGCGGCGCGCGCCGGCAAAGGCCGCACTGCCGTCGCGCAGGCGCAGAAACTCCTTGAGCAGCCTCACGTTGCTGCCAATGTCAATCACTTGAAACTGTGCATTGCCCTCGACCTGGGCCTCGACAAACGCGCAGTCGGGGCACGAGGGCATTCCGTAAATCTTTATCATATTAAAATTATGTTGTTAACTTTGCCGCAAAAAGAAATTGCAACCACACTATGATGACAGAACAAATTGAATTCACTTTGCGCGAGCGCCCGCAGGGCTGCCACCTTGTGACCAACGAGGTGGAGGCCGCCCTGCCGCCGCTGCCGCGCACGGGGCTGCTGCACCTGCTGCTCAAACACACGTCGGCGGCCATTTGCCTCAACGAGAACTACGACCCCGATGTGCGCACCGACCTCAACCAAATTCTGCACCGGCTTGTGCCTGAGGGCGAGCCGTATTACCGCCACACCCTTGAGGGCCTCGACGACATGCCCGCGCATGCGCTTCAGGCGCTGATAGGGGCGCAAATCACCCTTCCCATCACTGGCGGAAGACTGAATCTGGGCACGTGGCAAGGCATATATCTGTGCGAGCTGCGCCGCCGGGGCGGACGCCGACACGTGGTGGCCACCATCATTGGCGAGTGAGGCGCACGGCCTCGCCGAGAGCCTCGTCGGGGCGGCACCAGTGCATCAGCGGGTCGCGGGCATACCAGGTGAGCTGCTTCTTGGCATACACGCGCGTATTTTTCTTGATGCGCTCAATGGCCGTGGCGCGGTCCATGATGCCGTCGAAGTAGGCAAACATCTCTTTGTAGCCCACCGTGTTGAGCGAATTCAGGTGGCGCAGTGGCAGCACGCTGCGCGCCTCGGCCTCGAGGCCGGCCTCAATCATGGCATCGACGCGGCGGTTGATGCGGTCGAACAGCTGCGGCCGCTCAATGTTGAGCCCAATTTTAACAATGTCGAAAGGCCGCGGCTTGGCCTGCCCCGTGCGCAGGGTGGAATATGGCACGCCGGCCTGGCGGCAAATCTCCACGGCATGCAGCACGCGCTTGGTGTTGCGGCGGTCGACCTCGGCATAATATGCGGGATCGAGCCGCTGCAGCTGGGCCAGCACGGGCTCGAGCCCGCCAGCCTCATACTCGGCCAGCACCTGCGCCCTGACCTCGGGGGTGATGGTGGGGATGTCGTCGATGCCGCGGCACACGGCATCGACATACATCATCGAGCCGCCGCACATCACGGCATAGTCGCCCTGCCGCCACAGCTGCGGCAGCAGGCGCATCACGTCGGCCTCGAACTGCGACGCGCTGTAGTACTCGCCCAAGTCGAGAAACTGCACAAAGTGGTGTCGCGCCATGGCCTGCTCCTGTGGTGTGGGCGCGGCTGTGCCGATGGGCAGGCCGCGGAACACCTGGCGCGAGTCGGCATTGATTATGTCGCACCCGAAGTGGCGCGCCACGCCAATGGCGGCCGCCGTCTTGCCCACGCCCGTGGGGCCTGTGATCACAATCAGCGTGCGGCTCATTCAAGCGAAATCTTGCAGTTGTCAAGGCTGAGCACGCGGGCAAGGCTCTCAACGCGGTAGCCCTCGCGGCGCAGCTCGTTGCCGCCGCCTTGAAACACCTTCTCGATGATTATGCCAAAGCCGGCAATCTCGGCCCCGGCCTGCTGGGCAAGGTCGATG
>CALBLR010000326.1 GCA_937896015.1 uncultured Prevotellaceae bacterium
CACTCGCCCTCTATCACGCCGCGCTCGGCATCGATGTCGCTGCCTTTGAGCAGAAGGTCGTGGCCCCAGTCGCTGAGCGCCAAAAAGCAGGAGTCGAGCGACGACTGGCGGGCCGTGGGCACATTGCAGATGTTATACACAGTCTCGTCGGTGGAAGTGTAGGCGTTGAGATTGGCGCCAAACTTCACACCAATCGACTCAAGATAGGTGATGAGCGAATTGCCCGGAAAGTGGCGGGTGCCGTTGAAGCACATGTGCTCGAGGAAGTGGGCCAGACCGCGCTGACTGTCGTCCTCCTGCACCGAGCCCACGCGCTGCGCTATGAAGAAGTCGGCGCGGTGCTCGGGATAGGCGTTGCGCCTCACATAGTAGGTGAGGCCGTTTTCGAGTGTGCCCGTGCGCACGGCAGGGTCGGCCGGAACGGGCTCGTAGGCCCATGCGCTGAGCGCGCCCGCCGCGAGGGCAAGCGCAAAGATGCGTCGTAGTAGTGTGGATTTGATCATTATCAGTTATTATTGCTTTTTATTGTTGTTTTCAATCGGTTTGTTCAGAACACCACGCCGGCCGCCACCATGAGGCGGCTGGTGTGGGCATCGGCCTTATAGGCCGTGCGCTGCCACTGTGCGCGCAGGCGCAGGGCGTAGGCCTTGCCAAGGGCCACATCGGCGCGCAGGCCGGCGGCTGCAGTCCACGAGTCGGAAGCCAGCACGGCGTGGCGGGCTGCCACAAGGGCCGACAGCGGCTGCAGCTCGTCGCGGGCAGTGGCCAGCAGCAGGTTGTGGCCCACATTGCCGCAATATGCGGCAGAGGCGTTGGCGGTGAGCAGCACACGGCCTGTGCGCACGCTGGCGCGCACGTCGGCGCTGCACCAAAGGCTGTTGACCATGTCGCGGCTGCGCGGGTCGCGGTAAATTTGGTTGCGGTGGCTGTAGCCAGCGGCGGGCGTCAGAGTCAGCGCCACGTGGCTCAGCCGCCACGAGGCCATGCCGCGCAACGAGGCCTCAACGCGGTTTTCGAAATAGTTGTCGCGCTCGGCAATCTTGGGAAAGACGGCGGCCGAGGCGTCGCCAAACACATTCT
>CALBLR010000327.1 GCA_937896015.1 uncultured Prevotellaceae bacterium
AAGGTCGGCGCGCTTCATGACAGCGTCAAACCGCTGCTTGGCGTCGCGGAACATCACTGCCAGCACATCGCGCCCAACGGTTATCAGGTCGATGGTGGCGGCGTCGCGCGTCACGCTGTCCTGCTGCAGCAGTTGCAGCCACGCGCGTGTGAGCGGCGCCGCGTGCTTCTTGACCACGGCGCTCAGCTTGCGGTCTTCGCGCCCCACCTCGGGAAAGTAGTTGAGCACCACATTGCTCCAAGTGCTGGCCGGGTCCACATACACGCTGTCTGTCAGCAGCTGCCATGCCTGGCGGGCGGCCGCGCTGGCATAGCCTGCATGGCTGTCGGCCACCTGGGTGGCCACATTGCCCTCTGGCGTGCTCCATGCCTTGCCAAACACGTATTCAAACGGCATTTGCTGCACGTCGAGGCCTTCAAGCGTAGAGCCGATGCCGGCCAGATTGCTGCCGCCGCTGTCAATCACGGCCTCGATGCGGCGTCCGGCCTCGCGCACGTTGCCCTGCACCGAGGTGTTGCCGCCAAAGTTGCCCAGGTAGCACCATATGTAGGGCTGGCCGTAGAAACTCTTGTGGTCGCGCCACAGCTCCTTGCGCTCGGCAAAGTAGTCGAGCATTATCATGCGTCCCTTGGGGGCGCCGGTCACAAGTGCCTCGGCGCGCTCGGGCGTCCACGTTTTGCGCGCGTAGTAGAACAGCCATGCCATTTGCAGCCACTGAGCCTTGGGATCGACGCTGGCTATCGACTGGTAGATGTGGCTCGACACCTGTTTCAGGTATTCGGGCTCGAGGCGGGGTGGGGTCATCTCGTTGAAGGGGGCGGGGCCATAGATGTGGTCGGTGCCGTAGAGGCGCGTCTGCTCCTCGAGATACATGCGCTGGATGCGGCCAAACAGCGGATCCTCACTATATAGGAAGCTCGTCTGACACTCATTGCCGAAGCCCTGCCACAGGCTCAGCGGCTTGATGTCGGCCTTGGGATAGAGCTGCGCCAGGCGCGCAGGCACGTGGCCGGCAAAGGCGGGCAGCACGGGGCGCATGTTCAGTTCGCGCTCGCGCGCCACAATTTGTTTTTGCAGCTGTGCCTGCGAGTCGAGCCACTCGTCGGGCAGCGGGCCGCACCAGGCGTCGATGTTGGCCATGCGGTGCCAGGGCAGATACACCGGGCCGGTGAAGTAGCTCTTCACCTCGCTGTCGGTCATGCCCAGCTTGCGCCACACGTTGCGCCACACGGCCTCCTGGCCGGTGATGGCCAGCGGCATGTTCACTCCGTTCAGTGCCATCCAGTCGATCATGCGCTCCCAGTCGCGCCACTGCCAGAACGGCATGGTGTAGCCCAAAGTGCAATAGTTGAGGAAAAATCGCTGCGGCACGCGCGCCGTGGCCCGCTCGTCTTCGACCTTGGTGGGCAGCGTGGATGGCAGCTCCACCGCCACATCGGCATACCACGACACCGTGGTGAGGCAATACTTCTTGAGATAGCGGTTGAGGCCCACGGCCATGGCCAAGGCGTTGTTGCCGCCTATCACCACCTTGCCGTTGCGGCTTTCGAGTGAATACGCATCGGCCCCCTTGGGCCCGGGCTTGATTAGTTTAAACTGCACCGCCTGGCTGAGCCGCGGGTCAAGGCGGTCGGCCAGCTGGACGGCGCGCTCCACATCGGTGCTCCGGGCCGCCATGGCGGCCATTGGAATCACTGCGGCAATGACAGCCAGTGCCGCAGTGGTAATGATTCGTTGTAATCTGTTCATTGTAAGTCTATGTTGTTAATAAAAAATCTGAGGTCATGGCCGCAGCATGGCAAGGCTCACGATTTGCGCGGCTGTGCGGCGCGCGTTGCAAAGGGTCTCGTCGGGCCGCATGGCTTCTGTGAGGCTCATGGGGCGCGGCACTATGGGCAGCACCGCATCAAAGTCCATATTGGCTGTGCCGGCGGCAAGCGAGCCGCAAATGGCCGCCACGGGCACTCCGCATGCATGGGCCCGGCGCAGCACTGCGGCGGGGACTTTGCCCGAGGCTGTCTGCGAATCGATGCGGCCCTCGCCAGTTATCACAAGCGTTGTGCCAATAAGCAGCGCGTCGAATCTGGCCATGTCGAGCACCGCACCGGCTCCGGGTCTCACCTCAGCCTCGAGCCATGCCATCAGGCCGGCACCCACACCGCCGGCTGCTCCCGCCCCCGGCTTGCAGGCCACGGGGCGCGGCATGAGTGCGGCCAGGTGGCGCAGACCGCTGTCGAGCGCGGCCACCTGTGCGGCGTCGGCCCCCTTTTGCGGGGCAAACACGGCCGCCGAGCCGTCGGGGCCGCACAGCGGGTTGGTGACGTCGGTCCACAGTGTGAACCTGGTGCGGCGCACGGCGCTGGGCACACGCGAGTCGTCGACCGCGGCAATGCGGTGCAGGTTGGCGCCGCACGGGCGCAGTTCATGGCCCTCCGGGTCAAGAAACCTGAAGCCGAGTGCGCTCAGCAGCCCCGTGCCGCCATCGGTCGATGCGCTTCCGCCCAGCCCCACCATCACGCGGCGGCACCCGCCGGCAATGGCGTGGGCTATTTGCTGCCCCGCACCCACCGACGATGCCTGCATGGCGTCGCGCAGCCGCGGCGGCACAAGGGCCAGCCCGCCAGCTGCCGCCAGCTCCACCACGGCGCAGTCGCCAACCACCGCATATCCGGCCACAAATGTATCCATGCCTGGCATGGCCGCCTTGCGCGGCCAGCACCGCCTCTACTGTGCCGTCGCCGCCATCGGCCACGGCAACCGTCACCACTTGCGCCGCGGGGCAGGCGTCGAGCACGCCCTGCCTCACAGCCCCGGCAATCTGCGCCGAGGTGGCCGACCCCTTGAATTTGTCGCAAGCCACTATCACCTTCATTTTCCGCTATGTGTTTTTAGTCTGTATCATAAAAAGCGGGCAAGGCCCACTGCCGCGGGCGGCAATGCCGTGCCCGCCGTGCAATGAGCCTTGCCCTTTAATGCTGTGCTGCATGTCGTTTGGCTTTGGCTGGCGTGGGAGCGATTATCCCACCTTCACAACCAAGTAGTTCGACAGCTCCCAGAATCGGGTCGGGTTCAGAATCTTCAGCACCTTCTGGCCGCCCTCGTCGGTAATGGTGTAGCTGCCGGCCGGGTGCTTCGACAGCACTTGGGCCTTGCTGTTGTGCAGCGGAATCACGCTAAGGGTGCGCTTGTCGGCCTTGGTGAAATAGTTGGTGGCAAAGTCGCCCTCCATCACCTTGGTGTGGCGCAGGAAGCCCGTCTCGATAATCTTGTGCTGCTTAAGCTCTTTTTTCGAGCCCACCACATAGTAGCACTCGTTGAGCTGGTTGGCCAGTCGCACCGATTCCTCCTGTGCCTTGGTCTTCTCTTGGTTGACGGCAGTGTTGACGGTGTTGAGCGAGTCGACGCGCGTGTTGAGGTTGTTGATCACAATGTGGGCCGCTGCCAGCTGCTGGGTGAGGTCGGTGATCATGGCCTGCTGGTCGGCTATTTGCTGCTTGAGGCTCTTGATGGTCTTCTTCATCTCATCGTTGTAGTTGGCGCTCTTGCTAAGGCGGGCCTCAAGCTGGTCGAGGCGCTTCGAGCGCTCTTGCAGCGACTGCTGTATGGCCACCACGTCGGCGCGCAGCTGGCGCTTTTTGTCGGCCGTCTCGCCGCTCAGGTTGCCCTGCGACACGATGTTTTCAACCCGCTTGATCTGCGACATGCCGTCGCTTATGTCGTTCATTAGAGCCATAAGGGTGTCGCGCTCGGCCATGGCAGTGGCGAGCGAGTCGCTCAACACTGAGTTTATTGAGTCATTTTGCTGCTGTGACTCATCGGTCTTCTGCTGGCCGCTGTTGCAGGCGGGCAGAACGAACAGTGTCGCCATGATGGCGAGCAGTAAACTTTTACTCTTCATAGTTCTGTGGTTTTTAATTCGTTGCTTAATTTGTTCTTATTTTTAAACCGGGCATACTTGTCAACCTTCGCGGCCGATTGCTGCGGCGCTCCCGCCACCACAATCACTATTTCGCCGCGCGGCGCGGTGGCTGTGAACTGCTCCACAAGCTCGCCGAGTGTGCCGCGGTGGGTGGTGTTGTGCAATTTTGAAATTTCGCGGCACACGGCCGCCTCGCGGTCGGCGCCGAAGGTGTCGGCCATTTGCTTGAGCGTCTTGAGCAGCCTCAAAGGTGACTCATAGAACACCATGGTGCGCGGCTCGCCCTCAAGCGAGGCAAGGCGCGTGGCGCGCCCTTTCTTTTGCGGCAAGAAACCCTCGAAGGTGAACCGCTCGCAGGGCAGGCCTGAGTTTACCAGGGCC
>CALBLR010000328.1 GCA_937896015.1 uncultured Prevotellaceae bacterium
GGCAACTGGTTTCTGCGCCTGCTCACTCCAGGCCACTCGGGCATAGGCATTCACGGCAGCACCAACAACGAGGCCACCGTGCCAGGCCGTGCCAGCGAGGGCTGCATACGCCTGCGCGACACCGACATCATAAAGCTGAAGCAGACCTACGCCTGGGTGGGCATGCCAGTGATTATCAAAGCCGAAGGCCAAGGGCTGCTACCATGGGAGGCAAAAGCCGAAGCCAAGGCAAAACAGCCACACACGAGCAATCAAGCCACAAAATGAACATTCTGAAGTCATCAATCATTACAGCCGCTGCCGCCACACTGCTGGCCGCATGCAGCGGCAACAACAACACAGAAAAGCCAGCAGGCGTCACGCCAGAAATGGCGGCCGACGCCACAGCAGCCGCAACGGCCGCAGGAGGCTACCGTCCCGACACCGCACGCGTGTATTGCGGCAGAGCCGACATCGACACCGCTTCGGAATTCATTGTGATTTCGAAAAAGGAGCTGCGGCTCAAGGTGTATGCCCGCGGCAAAGGCGGCGACACCGTGCTGGTGGCACGCTACCCCGTGTGCCTAAGCCGCGCGCTGGGGCAGAAGCACGGCAGCGGCGACATGCGCACGCCCGAGTCGGAGCCGGGCAAGCCGTTCACAATAAAGCAGATACAAGACGCCAGCGACTGGCACCACGACTTTGGCGACGGACGCGGCTCGATTCTAAGCTACGGGCACTGGTTTATGCGGCTTGAAACACCATTCAGCGGCATAGGCATACACGGCAGCACCAACAACGAAGACAAAATGCCAGGACGCGACAGCGAAGGATGCATACGCCTGCGCGACACCGACCTGCTGCACTTGGTGGCCAACTATGCGCGGCCGGGAATGACGGTGATAATAAAAGCCGAAACGCAAGGACAGCTGCCATTTGAAACGCATCTGAAAAACGCCGCCGACATCGGGCGCCAACTGCCCATGGTGGCAGGCAGCGAGTTGATGATAGAAAAACGCAAAGACACGCACTGACATGAGCCGAATATTCTGCCCTCACTGCGGAGCCGCGCTTGAAGCGCAACCAGGCTCCACCATGCACCACTGTCCCAACTGCGGACACGAGTTCAGCTACAGCACCAGAGGCCAAGCCGCCAACACCCCCACCCCACCGCCGCTGACGCCACCAGTGCCCACCCCGCCACCGGTGCAGCCGCCAATGCCGCCAATGCCGCCACAGCAGCCGCGCAAGAGCGGCAGCAATGCAGCGGTGGCTGCCATTATTGCCGTGGCAGTGATTTTGCTGATAGCGGCAGCCATATTCGCCGGCTACCACTATGCCGCAAGGCAAAACGATGCCGCCATTGCCGCCGACACCATTGTGACGACAACAGCGGCAACCGGCTCAACCGGCAGCGACACACCATATTACGGCGACGAGGTGGTGGTGAGTCCAGAACTCGATGAGGCCGTAATGCAGCGCGAGCTCACCGAGAGCGACCTCAACGGGCTGACGCCGTGGCAGCTGAAACTGCTGCGCAACGAGGTGTTTGCCCGCCACGGCTACATATTCCAGACGGCCGACATGCAGCAGGTGTTTTCGCAATACAGCTGGTACACACCCGCCCACAGCGAAGTGAACTCAATGCTCAGCCACACCGAACAATACAACGTGACCCTCATCAAACGCCACGAAGAGATGTAGCCATCGTAGGCACATCTCCATAAAAAAATCAGACAGGCAGCGTGTGCTTAAAATTCAAAAGACACACTGTCTGCCGCTTTTAGCGCCATAAGCCAAAGGCTACAGAAACCGATAAATTTCAACCGTCACCGCAAAAAAGA
>CALBLR010000329.1 GCA_937896015.1 uncultured Prevotellaceae bacterium
GCCTCCAGTGCCTGAGCCAAGGACCGCCACCAACTTCATTCGCTGACGCAAGCACACAATGCAATAACACGGCGAAGCCCGACTGCTGTCAGGTGCAGTTGGGCTTCGCCGTGTTATATTGCATTATGTGGCGCACTATTTGCGCGCCTGGCGCGGCAGGGGCTGCGCGTCGGCCGCGTTCATGAAGTAGGCTATTTTGAATATGCCGTCGCTGTAGCCCATCGATATGGCTGTGCCGGCTTCGCTGGTGAATATGCCTCCGTCGCCAAGCACAAAGCCGTTGGTGCCCAGCGCGCTCGAAATTTTGCGCAGCATCTCGTCTTCAATGCCGTTGGCGCACTGCTTCAGGTCGTAGTCCATGCTCACGGCGCTTATCTTGGCGTCGAGGTTGAACTGCGGCAGGCCGCCTGCACCCAGCGACGCTATGTCGCGGTCGAAGAAGTAGCGTATGGCCAGCGCGCCCATTTGCTGCTGCGCGTAGTTGATGCCCATGTAAGCGTTGGGGTCGCTGCCCACCAGGTTGTTTAGGTCCATCAGCGTGTTGCCCTTTTGGGCTCCGCACACGTGAGTGTCGTTGAACATGGTCATCAGGTTGGCGGCCACCAGATCCACGTCGATGAATCCGCGCTGGGCGCTCATGTCGGTGTTTGGCATCTGGAATGCCTCAAACTTGAGGCCTCCCACTGCCTTGCCGTTCTGGTCCACCAGGCTGTAGGTGCTGTCGGCCGCCACGATATAGCGGTCGGCGCTCACATCAATCACCTGCTTGTATTTTATGGGAATCATCACCTGGTTGTTGCGGTCCACCATGCCAGTCTTGCCGTCTTTCACCACTATGTAGTAGCCTGCATTGGTGAGCCGGCCGTTCTGGTAGCGGGCATTCTTTATGGTGTCGGGCACGGCGTCGGGGTTGGGCACCTCTTTGCCCGAACGGTCGATGCACACCACGCTGTCGCCCTTTTGCAGGGGCATCACGCCGTTGCAGAAGTAGGGGGTTATCACGCCATACTCGGTGCTGCTGAGCGAGAACAGCTCTTTGCCGTCGGGGTCGATGCCCGTGATGTCGTAGGCGCTGTCTTGCATCTCGCGCGTCACTATGGCCACGTTGTCATAGAGGAATGCGGCGGCGTTGTCAAGGTCAACGCTGAATGCCGTGTCGCCCTGCTCGGTCACATAGCCGCAGCGGTTCTGGTCGGTGCGGACCACGGCCCGGCCGTGGTTGAACATAGTGGCCTCGGCTATCTCGTTCGACAGCGCTTTCACTGTGTGCCCCTTCTTGTCGATCACCGTCAGCGGGCCGCCTTTGACGCTGGCAATGGCGTAGCCGTCGGTCGAAAAGTAGGTCACGCTGCCATAGTGGGTGCCGTTGATGGGCTTGGTGGGGGCACTGATGTTGTAGTAGTCGTAGGTGCCGGCCTCGTTCATCACGAAAAACATGTCGTCCACCACGCTCGACGGCGGATTTTTGAATGCGTTTTTGGCAACAAGCTTGCCGGTGGTTATGTCAACGATGCTCCACTTGTCGGTGCCTTGCAGCTTCACGGGCAGATATTTGGTGCCAAGCGGATAGCCTCCGTTGTCGCTCTTCGAGCAGGCGCAGGCAAGCAGTGCGAGCAGTGCCACCACGGTGGCGTGGATGAAATGTTTCATGTCGGTGTCTCTTGTGAGTAGTCTCAAAGTTTGTGAGTTAGTTTTTAGTGCGCAGCCAGCCTGCAACGCAGCGGGATGGCTAACGCATGGCAAACTTACAAAAAACTTCAATCACTTTCTCTCAATAAGAATTAAAAAACGGCCGCACCCCGTTAAATTCCCCAAAACCACAGTTCTTTGCTTCGGCAAGATTGTGGCCTATGCACCGGTCCACCGGTCGGCTCAATCGTGATTCAAGAGAAGTGGACGGGGCCGGCCGCAGTCTTTGTCTTGGTTCAGGTGGTGGTCACCGTCACGGTGCTGCGTGTGGGGCATGCCGGGTCGCGGCGCACTTGCACCTGTGTGTGTATGCGGGCCGACAGCGCCTCCATGTGGCTGATGATGCCCACCTTGCGGC
>CALBLR010000330.1 GCA_937896015.1 uncultured Prevotellaceae bacterium
GGCGTGGAATTGCAGCGGCAGCATCTCGAAGCCGGCCAGTGCCTCGTTGAACTTGCGCTGAAACAAGTGCAGACCGCGTGTGTAGAACACCCAGTTGCGCTCGCCTTCGCCCGTGTAGATGCCGGTGTTCACCGCCACAGGGTCGGCGTTGAATGTGGCGGCCAGCGCCTCGTTCACCTTGTCCATCAGCGACGATGTGGCGTAGTCGGGCATGCCCTTGGCGTCGGGCTCGTAGGGCCACGTCACATCAATGCGCACTTTGTAGGCGCCGCTGTTCATCACGTTGCCCATGTCGCGGCGGCCGGTGACCATTATCAGCTGCCCGCGGCTGCCTTCGGCCGGGGCCGTCCACCACTCGTCGCTTATTTTCAGTTTTGCCATTTCAAAAATAATGCTGTGTTAGAGAATCAATTTTCACCAAATTTACTCACAATTTTCCAATGCCACAAACCGCAGAGGCATTGCCTGTGCATTAAATTTGCTTTTGTGCCGCGTCATCGCTAACTTTGCGTGCGGTAAAAACACACTCAAACATCTCAGTAATGGACATCATGATCATCATTGTCGCCATCGCTGCGATAGCCGTGCTGGGCTATATGCTGATGGCGGCCGACAGGAAAAATTCTCAGCTCGCCGCCACTGTTCAGACCATGGCGGCTGCAAAGGCTGCGGCCGAAGCACAGCTCGACTCGGCCTGCCGCAGTGCCGACGATGCGCGCAAGGCCTTGGCCGAGGCGCAAGGAAAGTCGGACGCCCTGGCCCGGCAGCTGGCCGACGAGCGGGCACGCAATGCCACCCTGGCCGAGCGCGTGGAGCAGACCGCGCGCGAGCAGCAGCGCCTGCAGGAGCAAAGCCGCCTGGTGTTTCGCGAGGTTGCGGCACAGGTGCTGGCCGACCAGAGCAAGGCGGCCAGCAAGCAGCAGGCCGACGGGCTTGCAGCCCTGCTCACGCCCATGCGCGAGCAAATCGACGGCCTGCGGCGGCAAATGGGGGAGTACTCCAACCGCCAGACGGAGTATGCCGCTTCGATGAAACAGCAAATCAAGGACTTGAACGACATGAATGCCAGCCTTGGCCGCGAAGCCAAAGAACTGTCGCAGGCTTTGCGCGGCGAGAGCAAGGTGCAGGGCGACTGGGGCGAGATGATATTGCAAAAGCTGCTTGAAAACTCGGGCCTCGTCGAAGGGCAGAACTTTGTGGTTCAGGCCACCGAGGTCGACGGCCAGCCTGTGCAGGGCGACCGCGGCACGCGTCTGCGTCCCGACGTGGTGCTGCTGCTTCCCGACAAGAAAAATCTGGTTATCGACTCCAAAACGTCGCTCACGGCCTACACCGAATATTCCTGCGCCGACACCGACCAAGAGCGTCAGCTGGCGCTTAAGCGCCACGTCGACTCGGTGCGCAAGCATGTGGCCGAGTTGGCCGACAAATCGTATCAGGACCGCGTG